>CAYTDW010000208.1:0-5548 GCA_964436585.1 uncultured Halioglobus sp.
GGCCTGGTACTTCGCCGCGCACTTTCCCGAGCGGGTGGACAGGCTGATCCTGCTCAACGCCGCGGGCCTGCCGGGCGCCACCAACAAGTGGATGGAGATGGCGCTGCCGGACTGGTTCGGCTATGTGCTTTACCTGTTGCCCGAAGGGCTGTTCAAGGCCTTCCTGCAGGCGCCGGTGGTCGATAAAAGTCTCATCACCGACGAGCAGGTGCGCGAATTTCACCTGATGTATCGCCGCGAGGGCAACCGCATGGCGGAATTCGAGCGCATGCGTGCCTGGGACCGGCGCGATATCAGCGCGGACCTGGCGGCGATCAGGGCACCCACCCTGGTGATGTGGGGTGCGCAGAACCCCCAGCTGCCGGTATCCCAGGCGGCCGGGTTCGCCGCCAGGCTGGTCAATGCCGAGCGTGTGGAACAGCGCATCTACCCGGGTATCGGCCATGTCATACCGCTGGAAATCCCCGTGCAGTCAGCGCGGGATGCCTGCGCCTTCCTGCAGGAGCCCTGACACATGCGCGCAACCCGGTTTCTACCCGCCCTGCTGATCGGCCTGCTATTGGCCGCCTGCGGTGAAGACGCGCCGCTGCCTGCGGCCCAGCCACTGACGGCAAGCCAGGCGGCTATCGACGCCCTGCCCGGCGCCGCCGCCGGCGCGCACGAGGTGGTCAGCGCGCGCGGCGTGGTGCTGCCCGGCGAGAATGGTCAGCGCGCGCTGGAACTCAATCTCTATTACCCCCGGGACGGCGGCGGCTACCCGCTGCTGCTGTTCTCCCACGGCAACTGGTCCAGCAAGGATAAATACGACCGCATCATCGCGTACTGGGTCAGCCGCGGTTACGCGGTGATCGCGCCCGACCACCTGGACTGCTGCAGCGCGGTCCAGGGCATTTTCAACAGCGTTCGCCACGGCCAGCTGGGGCTGATTGCGGGCCGCCTGGATGACCTGCGCCAGGTGCTCGAGCGCCTGCCGCAGATCGAACAACTGCAGCCCGACTTCGCGGGCAAGGCTGATCCTTCCCGCCTCGCCCTCACCGGGCACTCCTTCGGCGCGTTCTCGGCCCAGCAGTTCGGCGGCGCCATGGCGTTCGATCCCGATGCAGGGACATTTGTTGCCGTGAAAGCAGCGGCGGTCAAGGCCATCGTGGCCCTGTCTCCCCCCGGCCCGATGTTCGACACCATCACCGCCGGCAGCTGGCAGGCCCTGGCAGCCCCCACCCTGGTCACCACCGGCACCTGGGACGTGCAGCCGCAGTTCTGGCCCGACTGGCGCATGCACCTGATGTCCTGGGAAACGGCCCTTCCAGGGGACAAATACGCCCTGGTGGTCGAGGGCGCAGATCACTACCTGGGCAACCTCATTTGTCGACCGGAGCGGGAAGGACCGCCGCAGGACGATGCCCTGCGCATGGTGCAACTGACGACCACCGCGTTTCTCGATGCATACCTGAAGGGTGATGAAGCCGCGAAGGCCTTCCTGTCGAGCCAGCAACTGACTGACACCACCGGCGGATTCGCCCGCCTGTCCCGGCGCTAGGCTGGCCGAACCATGGTGTTCAAACACACCGCCGGTATCCTGGCCTGTCTTGCCATCATGGCGCTCATCGTGGCGCTGGGTCCCTACAGTAATAGCGGCATGTTTGTCCCGGACAAGGGCAACCTCTGGTACTACTGGCAGCTGGCGCAGCCCGGCTTCTGGACCCGCTTCTCGGCCTGGTCGCTCTACGGCCTGCACCAGTTGGGCCTGTGGGGCCTGATCGCCTGGGCCCAGATCTCACGCCCCGGCTACAGCCGCGCCCTGCACCCGGTGAATGTCATCGCGATCGGCTTCAACCTGCTGTTTGTCGGGCTGCACATCTGGCAGACCAGGCACTGGTATGACGGCCTGGCCCAGGACACCTCGGTTTTGTCCTCCCAGTTCTCGGTGATTTTCCTGCTGGTGTTTGTGCTGATGATGGAGAACAGCCGCCGCGGCCTGTTCTTTGGCCACAAGATCGACTTTATCGAACGCCCGGTGGGTTTCCTGCGCCGCTACCACGGCTACTACTTTTCCTGGGCCGTGGTGTATACGTTCTGGTTCCACCCGATCGAGGACAATATCGGCCACCTGCTCGGCACCTTCTATATCCTGTTGCTGCTGTTGCAGGGCAGCCTGTTCTTCACCAGCTTCCACCGGGACCGGGTGTGGACCCTGCTGCTGGAAGTGTTTGTGCTGTTCCACGGCGCCATGGTGGCCTACCTCACCCTGGGCGGAGCCCACTGGCAGATGTTCCTGTTCGGCTTTCTCACCCTGTTCGTGGTGACCCAGATGCACGGCATTGGCCTGGGCAGCCGGGCGCGCCGGGGTATCGTCATCACCTACCTGCTGTGCGTGATCATCAATTATTACGGCCGCGGTTGGGATGTGCTGGAGGTGCTGCGCATTCCGCTGGCGGAGTTCGCCCTGGTGTACCTGTTCGCCGCGCTCGCCTGGCTGCCCTTCCTGTATCGTCGCGCGCGCGCTATTGGGCGGTAGCCGCAACGAAATCCCTTGGCAGCCCGGCGGCGGGCGTGAAACCGTAGAGCTCGACGCCGGGGAGTGCCGCGGCCAGCAGCCGTCGCGCCGCAAACAACCGCTCAAAGTTGATGCCGGTGCGCAGGCCCTGGCTCTCCAGCAGGAACACCAGGTCCTCGGTAACGATATTGCCGCTGGCCCCGGGCGCGAACGGGCAGCCGCCAATACCGCCCATGGACGAGTCGATCGTCGTCAGGCCCACCTCCAGCGCCGCCATGACGTTGGCGAGGCCCTGGCCGCGGGTGTTGTGCAGGTGAATACCCTTGAGGCGCTCCCTGCCCACCCGTTCCCACAACTTGCGGGTGTAATGGCGCACCTGGTTGGGGCTGGCAAACCCGGTAGTGTCCGCCAGGCCGACTTCATCACAGCCCGCCGCCACCAGTTTCTCGGCCATTTCAAGTACCTTGCGCTCCGGTACCGCACCCTCCAGGGTGCAGCCGAAGGCCGTGGACAGGGAACCCTCGAGCCCTGGCCGCTGCGACGCGGGCAGCGCGTCGATGGCCGCGCGTATGGCCCGAACTTCAGCCAGCACCTGTTCGTGCGTGCGGCGCAGGTTCTTCAGGCTGTGGCTCTCGCTTACGGAAAGGGGGATGGTCATCTTGTGGGGGCCGACCGCCAGCGCATCGAGGGCGCCGCGCAGGTTGGGCACCAGCACGGCCACCGCAAGGCCGGGGATCGAGCGGGCGTGGCGCACCAGTTCCGCGGTGTCGGCGAGCTGCGGCAGCACCGAGGCGGGCACAAAAGAACCCACTTCAATCTCCGGTATTCCCGCCGCGGCCAGCGCGCTGACCCAGGCCTTCTTGGCAGCGGTCGGCATCACTGGCGCGATACTCTGCAGACCGTCCCGCGGCCCCACTTCGCTGATCTCGATATCTGCTGCGGCCACAGGCTGCTCTCCCGGCTGGATCGGTCCGTCGCATCGGGGACGATGCGCTTCTTTCATTTGATATATTGTTATATCATAATGTCATTATCTCGCTTTTGCCAGCCGGGGAAACGCTTCACATGCCGAACCAGGCCCAACCATTGCGCGGAATCAAGGTCGTGGAATTCACCCACATGGTCATGGGGCCCGCCGTGGGCGTGATCCTCGCGGACCTCGGCGCCGACGTTATCAAGGTCGAGCCCCTGGAGGGCGACAATACCCGCCGCCTGAAGGGCAGCGGCGCCGGCTACTTCCCCATGTACAACCGCAACAAGTCCAGCGTCTGCCTGGACCTCAAGTCCGCCGAGGGACTGGCCAGCGCCCGGGCGATCATCGCGCGCAGCGACATCATGATCGAAAATTTCCGCCCCGGCGCCATGGACAGGCTGGGGCTTGGTTACGCCGGCATGAGCGAATCCAACCCGGGCCTGATCTACTGCTCGCTCAAGGGTTTCCTGTCGGGCCCCTACGAGCACCGCACCGCGCTGGACGAGGTCACCCAGATGATGGGCGGCCTCGCCTACATGACCGGACTGCCGGGCAAACCCATGCGCGCCGGCAGCTCGGTTATCGATATCACCGGTGGCATGTTCGGGGTGATAGGGATTCTCGCGGCGCTACAGGAGCGGCATGCAAGCGGTCGCGGCAGGCACGTCTCCAGTTCCCTGTTCGAGACCACCGCTTTCATGGTGGGACAGCATATCGCCCAGCAGGGTGTGCTGGGCGAGGAACCGCTACCGATGTCAGTGCGCAGCAGCGCCTGGTCGGTGTATGACATTTTTTCCTGCCGGGACGGGGTTCCCCTGTTCGTGGGCGTGGTGAGCGACACCCTGTGGCAGCGCTTCTGCGAGGAGTTCCAGCTGGACGACTTCGCAGCAAACCGGGAGATGGACAGCAACAACCAGCGGGTGAAACAGCGCGATGTCATCATTCCCCGTATCCAGACACTGTTCTCTACCCTGGGCAAGGAGGAACTCATGGCCAGGCTGGAGCGGGCAGGCGTCCCCTTCGCGCCGATCAACAAGCCCATTGACCTCGCGAGCGACCCGCACCTGCTGCAGGGCGGTGCCCTGGCTGATGTCGTACTGGACAACGGTGAGACCATCAAGCTGCCCGGCCTGCCGCTGGAATTCGACGGGGAAAAACCGCCGCAGCGCCTGCCCCTGCCGCAACCGGGCGAGGGCGCCCGCAAACACCTGCACGCCCTGGGGTTCAGCGAACAGGACCTCGACCGCCTGGTGGCGCAGGGCGTGATGATCGCCGGCTAGCGTGCCGGCACCAGCCGCAGGAGTCTGCCCTTGCGCTCATCGGTCAGCAGGTAGATGGCGCCATCCGGCCCCTGGGCGATGTCGCGGATCCGCTCACCCAATTCTTTCTTCAGCAGGCGCTCCTCGTGCACCACCCGCTCGCCCTCGAGTTCGAGCCGCACCAGCTGGTCAAATTTCAGCGAACCGATCAGCAGGTTGCCCTGCCAGCCCGGAATGCGCTCATCCACAAACAGCATGCCGCTCGGCGCGATCGACGGTACCCAGAAGTGAAGCGGCTGCTCCATCCCGGCCTTGTGGGTGCCTTCGCCGATGCTGCCGCCGATGTACTCCTCGCCGTAGGTGATCACCGGCCAGCCGTAGTTGTTGCCGGCCCGCGTGATATTGATTTCATCGCCCCCGCTCGGGCCGTGTTCATGGGTCCACAATTCACCGGTCTGTGGGTGCAGCGCCGCTCCCTGCAGGTTGCGATGGCCCAGCGACCAGATCTGCGGCAGCGCGCCGGCGCGATCGGCGAAGGGATTGCCATCCGGCACCGAGCCGTCGTCGCTGATGCGCACCACCTTGCCGTGATGGTTGTCGAGGGTCTGCGCATCGTCGCGGCGCTTGTAGCGATCCCCGAGCGTGACAAACAGCGTGCCGTCGCGGGCAAACACCAGCCGCGAACCGAAGTGGGCCGAACTGTCGAATTTCGGTTGCGCGCTGAAGATCACCTCGACCTCGCGCAACGCATTGCCATCGAGCCTGCCCCGCGCCACCGCCGTGCTGTTGCCGCCGTCGCCCGGTTCGCTGTAGCTGAGATAG
>CAYTDW010000209.1:0-5541 GCA_964436585.1 uncultured Halioglobus sp.
GCCACAGCGACTTGGAGATTTTCATCACGAACAGTCCGACCACCACCAGGGATAACACCACCGGCGGAACAGTAAAAACCGTCGGGAAAATGGCCGACAGCAGTGACCAGGCGATAGCCAGGGCCACAAAAACCAGCGACAGGCCATCGGACAGCCAGGGCAACCACCCTGCCAGGAACTGGTAGCGCTGCGCCGGCGTCAGGCCGGAACCCGACTGCCCGGCCCGGCCCAAAAACAGGCTCCCGGCATTGCGCTTGAGAATCTGCATGCCACCGTAAACCCAGCGATGACGCTGCTTGCGATAAGCATCGAAGGTGTCGGGCATCAATCCCCGGCCGTAGGACTGGGGAATATAGTGCGCGAGATAACCCGCCGCGAACAGGCGCAATCCCAGTTCAGTGTCCTCGGTAATACTCCAGGTCGACCAGGCCCCGACGGATTCCAGCGCCACCCGACGAATCAGGCACATGGTGCCATGCTGAATGATCGCGTTATGTTCATTGCGCTCCACCATGCCGATGTGGAAAAAGCCGGCGTACTCGCCGTGCATCCAGCGCTTGAAGCGGCCGGCGTTGAAGTCGCGGTAGTCCTGCGGGCACTGCACGAGGGCGATACGCGGGTCCTGGAAGGCCGCGACCGCGACGCGCAGCCAGTCGGGGGCGACCTGGTAATCGCTGTCGATGACAGCAATAATTTCTGCGTCGGCCGACGTCTGCTCCAGCGCCAGGTTGAGCGCGCCGGCCTTGAATCCCTCCACGTTGTCCATGTGGAAGAAGCGGAATTTCGGACCGAGGCTTCGGCAGTGGCCCTGGACCGGGCGCCACAGGGAATCATCCGCGGTGTTATTGTCGAGTACGATGACCTCGAAATTGGGGTAGTCGAGCCGCGCGAGCGCGTTCAGGGTCTGCATCACCATCAACGGAGGCTCGTTGTGGGTAGGCAGGTGGATGGAGACAAAGGGGTGGCTGTCATCCGGCTCGTACTGCGCCGGCGCCCTGCTCTGGCGCCAGAGACTCAGGGCAAATTCGATGGTCTCGGTAAAGAGCAGCGCCGCCGCGCAGATCAGTGCGGGTACGACCAGCACCGCGGATATCACGGTGCCCCAGTCCAGATACTCCACCACCCAGGTGTCGATGATGGCCAGCGCCTGCGATATCGCAACGCCGATGGCGAGGCCCACCGCGAGATAGCCGGGGACGCTCATCGCGGGCATCCTGGGCAGGACCAGCATCCCCAGGGTAATGACCAGGGCTACCGCCACGGAGGCGAACAGGTACCAGTCCGGTCGCGTCGACAACTCGCCTGCCAGGCGCAGTTTTGGCCTGGCCTCGGCATCGAAAACACCCCAGTAGGCACCCACCGCGCCCTCCTGGTCCTGCTTCCAGGGCTGGTCGAAGGCCTCGATAACGTAGTAGTCATACTCGCGATCAGCGGCCAGCTCGAGGAAATTGCGCAGGAAATAGGCTTCCGTTGCCGGCGATGGCACCGAGCTGCGCTTGGTGCGACCCTCGGAGGGCCAGCCGGCCTCGGCGATCACGATTTTCCGACCGGGGAATTGCTTCTTGAGAAGCCGCATGCGATCGCGGATGTAACGGTCACCCTCCCGGGCCTCGACGCCCTCCCAGTAGGGCAGCAGGTGGGCGCCGACAAAATCGCTGGCCTCGGCGAGCTCCGGGTACTTCAGCCACACGCTCCAGACATCGGCATAGCCGACCTCGACGCTGGCGGGAACCGCGGCTCTTACCCTTTGCAGGTAATCCATGAGCGCGGCGGCGGACAGCTCTTCCCGCAATACCACCTCGTTGCCGACGAAGACCCGGCGGATGACCCCGGGGTAGGCATTGATCAGGGGAATCGCGCGGGCCAGCTCAGCCTCGTTGTAGGCGGTATCGTTGGACAGCCAGATCCCCAGGGACACTTGCAGGCCGCCCACTTCCTGGGCGATACGGGGAACGACATCCAGTCCGCGGTCGACAGAGTAGGTGCGGATATTCCCTGTCCACTCGCGCAGGTGAATCAGGTCGCTGCGAATCCGCTCCTCAGGGATCTGCTCCAGCTGCGAACGGTTATAGATCCCGGAGGGGTTGTACGCCAGGCCTGCGAACCTGCCCTCCCAATCCGGCGCATCGAGCGGCCGGTTCAGGGCCGCCCAGAACATCAGGGACGCAATACTCACGATCGCAATTGCCGTTGGGATACGCATGGGGGTGCAGGGCCGAAGAGTCAGGAGGTTGGGCTTTTCACGTCCTGCAATCTAGCAACACGCCCTGTGTCCAACAATGTAAATATGACGCTATCGTGTCAGAAACATGAAATTTGCATGATGCTTTCGGAGGTCGGCCGAACCCCGATCAGGGCCGGCTGGCGCTTCATAAAAAAGCGGGTTGTGTGAATTTTAACCAGGTGCTGGCCGACCTCTGCCCAGCCTCATGCTTTGGCGTTATCATGCGGCCGTCCCGGCCATCGGTTTTCGCTGCCTTTATGATCCCTGTTCGCACCCTGTTGTTGTTCACCTGCGTTATCGCCCTTACCGCCTGCAAACAACCGCTGGCAATCCAGGGCGAAGGGGATATCGTCGAGCTGAACCGCGGCGAGCGCGGCTGCGCGCTGGAGGAGTTCAGGGCCGGCTGGCCCCGCTGCAGCAGCAATGACGTATTCGACTCGGAGTCCCTGCGGTATCGCGCACTGCCGCGGCCAGGCTGGAAGTTCTCGCGCTGGGACGGCGCCTGCGCCGCGGAATCCCCCGGCCAGGACTGCCTGAAAAACTACGATAAAAAATGGGTCCAGTGGTGGGACGACAATTATCCCAATGAGGTCATCCCGCCCCTTACCGCTGTCTTTGTCCCCGACAGCACCGCGCCGGCCGCCGTACCCTACATAGCCTCGCAGTTTGGCGCCGCGGGCAGGGTCGGCTTTGCGGCCCTGCTGGATGCCCTGTTTTCCGCCGACGGCAGCTATCGCTTTACCAGCCAGCAGGCCGCCACCCGCAACTATTTTGACCGCGCGCCCGCAAGCTTCCAGCGCCAGCAGACCAGCCTGTTGCTTACAGGTCCGGACACGGGTTCCCTGGTACCCGGCGGCGCTGCCACCGCGGCGGGGGATTTCCTGACCCTGGTGGATACCGATGCCGGCGACGGTGACATTTCCGTCGCCTACCTGATGCCCGAGCAGGCGAAGGCGCAGCAGGGGGCATTCAACGGCAGCTATTTTTGCGGACACATCCTCTCCAACGGCCAGGCGCTGTTTTTCCGCGCCAACATGGACGGCAAGGGCGGCGGCGCCCTGATCGTGATCAACCGGCGGCTGACCGGCGCAAACCAGGCGGCAATGACCTACACGGTGAGCGCGGACGGCACCACCACCGTCGACTACGCCGGGGCGAGGCTGGCCGGCAGCCTGTCCCCCGATGGCAGCGTATTCACCGCCACCCAGATAGCCCCCACGGTGCAGGGCGCAGCGATCTGCCTGCGGACCTCGAGCAATAAAATGGTGGGAAATGTTGCGGGCAGCTATTACGGCGCCTGGATCAGCACCCAGCCGGTGACCGCGGTGACCGAGCTGCTGCTGGATAAAATGGGCCAGACCGCCGAGACCGTGGTGCGCGATTCCTCCGGCGGGCGCAACTACTCCCTGGGCCAGAATTTCATGCTGGTAAAAGCCACCGGCCAGATCGAAACCCGGGACGCCGACGGCGCCGTGTCCCAGGACGGGCGCGTCCTGTTCATCATCCAGACGGATCCCAATAAATTCCCCACCCTGATCGTTTATGTCCGCAAGACCTGATTGCGGCTGCGGGAGGCATTGCGCGGCCGCTAAAGCACCCGTTCCTCACCCGTCTCGCTGAGCAGGCGTATATCCGCGTAGTCGCAAATGCCTTCGCCGCGCTGGAATATGCTGTTGGCAATCAGCCAGATCCGCACGATTCGAGCGGGCGGTTCACCCATGTAGTGCCGGTAATCGGTGTACAGGTTGCGCCGCTCGGAATGC
Organism: uncultured Halioglobus sp.; assembly: GCA_964436585.1. Lineage (GTDB taxonomy): Bacteria > Pseudomonadota > Gammaproteobacteria > Pseudomonadales > Halieaceae > JARRPM01. Next base: position 3,988 of record CAYTDW010000209.1, read on the forward strand.
CACTCCCCCAAACCCTCTGCGCCACAGCGCACCACCACATGAAACTCCTTGCCGGCCCAGTTCGGCAGGGGGCAGTCATAGCCCGTGCCCACCGGCAGATTACTGCTCCAGTAGTAGGTGATATCCCTGCCATTATCGAATTCCACGGCAAGGCTGAGGTAATCATGGCTGGGCAGCGTGTCCTCCCGCAGGGTTGAGGGCAGCTGCTGCACGCACCAGCGCCAGCTGATCTCGCTGGACTCCTTCAAAGGCAGATCCACCTCCCTTTGCAGGATACCGGCATCCGCATGGGTCTGGCAGTGGATACAGACTGCACCGTTGGGGGCAAGCTTTCGGCGATAGATCTCGGCGGGACCGACGTGCCACAGGTACCGCCAACCCGGCGGCGTGGTGTCACCCAGTTCAATACGCTCGATTTCGTCGCGCAGGCGCCCGCCCGGATCGGCCAGCTCCCGCAGCGCACGCAATCCCTCCAGGGCAGTACCTTTCCAGCAAATCACGAGGATTCTGAGTTCACCACTGACCTGGCGATAAACATCATCACTTTGCTTGCGCGCACCCTGGTGGTCGGCCCAGTCATTCGGGAAGTAGTTACCGAACAGCAACTTCCCGGCGTGACTCGCCCGGAATGAATGGCTGTTGCGGGTTCCACGGAAGACCTCACCCGTGTCGCCGATCTTGCACCACAGCTGCAGCGCGGGACTGACATAAATGTCCAGGAAGCGGTTGGCGTGGACACGCCCCAGGGCGAAGTAACTCACCTCATCCCCCTGGGACAGTTGCACCTTCGCATCTACCCAGGGTGGCTGGTCGGCCGGCAGCCGGACCCAGCTGTAATTCCCGACCACCGAATCGGGCGCTTGCGCCAGCAGTGCCTCCATCTCAATGGTGAACGCCGCCAGGTTGGGAGGCGGCTCGATGCCGCCACGCAGGCGGCGCGCCAAGACCCTGAGCGCGAGCTGGCTCGCCACCCTGAGCTCGGTAATGGCTCTGGACATGATATTCGTCTCGACAGGACGGGCCCGGCAGCCCGCGGAAAAACCAGTAAAGCCCAGCAGCCCGGGCGCGTCAAACCCGACAGTAGATGGCGCTGGACCGGGCTCGGCGGCTGGGCATGCGCCGTGCCCCGGCGCATAATGACAACCCTGTTCCGGAGAGCCCCGCATGCCCGCCATCCCCCAGCGCCTCGTGCTCATCGGCGCGTTCGCCGCGCTTTACCTGATCTGGGGTTCGACCTACCTGGCCATCGGCATCGGCGTAGCCACCTGGCCCCCGCTGCTGTTCTGTGGGGTGCGCTTCGCGCTGGCCGGCTGCCTGCTCTATTGCTGGCTGCGCTGGCGTGGCGCAGGCTCACCAACGGCCCGCGAATGGCGTTCGGCCATCCTGCTCAGCGTACTGATGCTGGGCTTCGGGACCGGCGGCGTGACCATCGCCCAATCCCTCGGCGCGGCCTCCGGCGTGGCCGCGCTGATGGTCGCCACGATGCCGCTGTTCACTGTCATTTTCGGTTACCTCTGGGGCCAGCGGGCGCGCCTGCTGGAGTGGATAGGAATA
>CAYTDW010000210.1:0-5533 GCA_964436585.1 uncultured Halioglobus sp.
GGTGGTGCTGGTATCCGATTTCCATGGCTGGGACGATGCGGCGCTGGAAGCCATCACTCGCATCAACCGCCACAACGACATTCTCTGCGCGCTGGTATTTGACCCGCTGGAGCGCGATATCTCCGGTGCCGGCAAGCTGGTGGTCAGCGACGGTGAATTCCAGTTGGAGATCAACCCGGAGCAGGCGGAACTGGGCAAGAAGTTCGAGGCCAGTTTCGAAAGTTCCGTCGCCTGGGTGCAGGGCGAGCTGAAACGCCACGATATCCTGGTCATGCCGGTGGACACGGTGACGCCGGTTACCCGCCAGCTGCGGGAAAAGCTGGGCGGCCAGCGGGTGTTGCAGTGAGACGGCTGCAATGAGACAGCTGCGATGAGCGCCCCGCCCCTGCCGCAGGCATTCGGCAATTACGCCCTCGGGGATTTTGTCGAGCTGGTTGCGCCCGCGGCCATCAGCTGGTGGCCCCAGACCGTCGGCTGGTGGTGGCTGGGCGCACTGCTGGGACTATTGGCCGCCCGCCGGGGCTGGCAAGCCCTGCGCCGCTGGTATCGCAATCGCTACCGCAGGGAGGCCGCCGCGCGGCTGTTGCGCCTGGCGGGCAGCGCAGAGGGCACCTTGGCAGTGGCGGATATCAATCGCCTGCTCAAGCTCGCCGCACTGGCGGCCTTTTCCCGCGAGCGGGTTGCCCGCCTGTCGGGACAGGAGTGGGTGGATTTCCTCAACCGCCAGTGTCCAACGCCGCCCTTTGCACCGGAGCAGGGCCGCCTGCTCGCCCTGTCCGCCTATACCGGCGGCAAAACCGATGCACCCGGCGGCCGGCAACTGCTCGCCGCCAGCCTGACCTGGGTGCGAGAACACAGGAATCCCCTGGATGATTGAACTGGTCCATCCCTGGGCCCTGGCGCTGCTGGCGCTGCCCCTGCTGATGCGCCTGCTGCCAGTCTACAAGGAGAGCCGCGATTCGATCCGCGTGCCCTTCTTCGACAAACTGGTGGAACTCAGTGAGCAGCGCCCGGAGACCGGCGCCATGGTGCTGCGCCGGGATCGCGCCCAGCAGTTCCTGGTGGGCTTCATGTGGCTGTGCCTGGTGCTGGCGGCGGCAAAACCCGAATGGGTGGGGCCGCCCGTGGAGCAGCGCAAAGCAGGGCGCGACCTGATGATCGCCGTCGATTTGTCCGGCTCCATGCAGGCCACCGACTTCACCCTGCCAGACGGCAGCGGCGCGAACCGCCTGGAGGCCGTGAAGTACGTGCTGGCAAGGCTGGCGGCCCAGCGCGCCTCGGACCGCCTGGGCCTCATCGTTTTCGGCAACGCACCCTACCTGCAGAGCCCGTTCACCGACGATCACCAGGTATGGGCGCAGCTGCTGGGTGAAACGGACATCGGCATGGCGGGCCAGAGCACCGCCTTTGGCGACGCCATTGGCCTGGCGATCAAGCTGTTCCGCGACAGCGCTTCCGACAACCGGGTGCTGATCATCCTCACCGACGGCAACGACACCGGCAGCATGGTACCCCCGGTGGATGCCGCCCGGGTTGCCGCCAGCCACGCCATCCGCATCTACACGATCGCCATGGGCGATCCCGCCACGGTGGGCGAGGAGGCGCTGGACACCGCTACCCTGCAGCGGGTAGCCGAGCTGACCGGCGGGCGCTACTTCCAGGCACTGGACCAGCAGGCGCTGGCACGGGCCTACGAGGCCATCGGCGAGCTCGAACCGGAGCTCTACGAGACCATCAGCTTCCGCCCCCGCCAGAGCCTGCACTGGGTGCCGGTCGGCGTGGCACTGAGCCTCTACCTGTGCTACCACGGCTTCGGCGCCTGGCAGACCTGGCGCCGCCTGGGGGCCACCCGTGCCGCCTGAGTTCACCGCCCTCGAACACTTCCACTTCCTGCGCCCCGCCTGGGCGCTGGTGCTGATTCCCTGGCTGCTGATCACCCTGGTGCAGAACCGGCGCAAGGCCAGCCGCGACAGCTTCGGCGGCATCATCGCGCCCCACCTGCTGGAGCACCTGCGCCTGCAGCGGTTCGAGCGGCGCTGGTTCAATCCCGTCAACGTCACCCGGGTCTTCACGCTATTCCTGCTGCTGGTGTTGATGGGGCCGAGCTGGCGCCAGCAGCCCTCGCCCCTGAGCCAGGACGAGGCCGCCCTGGTGATCCTGCTGGATGTGTCCGACTCGATGCGGCAGACCGATATCCAGCCCAGCCGCCTGCAGCGGGCGCAGCAGAAAATCGGCGAGCTGCTGGCCCTGCGCCCCGACAAGAAGGCGGCGCTCATCGTCTACGCCGGCAGCGCCCACACCGTACTGTCGCTGACCGCCGACCAGGACATCCTCAAGCAGTACCTGGCCGCGGTTACCCCGGACATCATGCCCCGGGCCGGCAAGTTCCCCGAGTACAGCCTGCCCCTGGTGGCGGACGTGCTGCGGGACTCGTCCGCCCCGGCCACCGTGGTGTTGTTCAGCGACGGCCTCGGCTCCGGCAGCGCCAGTGCCTTCGAGCGCCACTTTGCAGCCTCCGGGGACCAGCTGCTTATCCTCGGGGTGGGTACCGAGGCGCAGGAGGAGGGCCTGGCGCCGCTGGAGCGCCGCGCCCTGGAGCAGATGGCCGGCGCCACCGGCGGCAGCTACCTGGACCTGACCGTCGATGACAGCGACGTGCGCGCACTGAACCGCCGCATCGACAGTCACTTCGTGGTGATCCAGGACAGCGCCCTGCCCTGGCTGGACAGCGGCTACCTGCTGGTGTTCCCGGCCATGGCGCTGTTCCTGCTGTGGTTCCGCCGGGGCTGGACCCTGACCTGGGCCTGGCTGCTGCTGCCGCTGCTGCTGGCGGGCGGCCCCGGCCCGGTGCAGGCACAGGCGCCCGCCGGGCAGACTGTTGCCGGGGAACGCGCCGCCGCTGGCGGCCTGCGCGCTTCGCTGCAGTGGTTTGCGGACCTGTGGCTGAGCGGCGACCAGCAGGGCCGCCTGCTGTTGCAGGCCGGCGAGTACCGGGCCGCGGCGGCCCGCTTCGAGCAGCCGATGTGGAAAGGGCTGGGCTATTACTACGCCGAGGACTTCATGCTCGCGGCAGAGTATTTTTCCCGCAGCGACAGCGATGACGCCCTGTTCAACGAAGCCAACGCCCGGGCCCACGGCCGCGACTATGTGCGCGCGGTCAATCGCTACGATCGCCTGCTGGCGCGCAACCCGGATTACCCCGGCGCCCGCCACAACCGCCAGCGGGTGCAGGAGCTGATTGACGAGATCAACCGGCTCAGTGAATCCCAGCAGGCGGAGCCCGGGGTGAGCGGCGAGGACAAGCAGCTCGGCACCGACGATGCCATTCCCGCCGAGGGGGCCGAGGAACTCAGCTGGGAACAGGCGAAGACGGTAAAGCTGACCGCCGAGCAAATCCTGGAGGACCCCGCGACCGGCGAGATGTGGCTGCGCAGCGTGCAGCAGGATCCATCCAATTTCCTCGCCATCAAGTTCGGCATGCAACTGCAACGCGAGGAGGGGCCTCGATGACGCTGCCGCGTTCACCGCTGGCTGCGCCGCTGCCCGGCCTGTTGCTCGCCCTGCTGCTGGCGGGCTCGGCCGGCAGTCGCGCCGCCGCCGTGACACTGCAGGAGCTGCTCGCGGCGGGCCGGCTTGAGATCGGTGCCGAGCTGGCCACCTCCGGCACGCTCGTGCCGGGCCGCAAACTCACCCTGGGCCTCACCCTGGCCACCGACCGCTGGTTCAGCGGCGGCAGCCGCATCAGTCTGCCCGAGGTGCCGGGCCTGGTGATTCTGCAAACCGAGCAATTTGCCAGCAACGCCAGTGAGCGCCGCGGCGACCAGGGCTGGGTGCTGCAGCGTTGGGTACTGGACGTCTATCCGCAACGGGCGGGGGAATTCACGATCCCGCCGCTGAGCGTGCGGGTGCAAGTCGACGCCGGGGAGGCCGGCGATGTGGAAGGTATGCTGGTGAGTCCCCCGGTCAGCTTCGCGGTTACCCTCCCGCCCGCGCTGGCGGCTGTGCCGCAGTGGGTGGCGGCGCCCGAGTTCAGCGTCAGCCAGCGCTTTGACCGAGCGCTGGAGGGCCTGCGGGTGGGGGATGCCTTCGAGCGGGAAATACGCTTCGAAGCCAGTGAGGTGCTGGCCATGATGCTGCCCGCCTACACGGCGCAGGGCCTGCCCGGGCTTGCGGCCTACCCGGCGCCGCCGGTGCTCGACAACAGCAGCAACCGCGGCCAGAGCCGGGCCAGCCGCATCCAGCGCATCAGCTACGTGGTGCAGGCGCAGGGGCAGTACCGCCTGCCCGCGGCGGATTTCTTCTGGTGGGATACCAGCCGCGACGAACTGCAGGTGCTGTCACTGCCCGCCACTGAAATACGCGTGGGCAGCGGCGCGGGGATTGTTACCGGCAGTCGCGGCGCCGCGCTGGTGACGCCGCGCCAGGTGTTGCTGGCTGTGTCTGGACTGGCCCTGCTGGCGCTGCTGTACTGGCTGGCCCGGCGCTACCTGCCGGCTCTGCCGCTGGCGCGGCTGGGGGCTGCGTTCGCAAAACCCTGGCGGCAACTCCGGCAACTGCGCAAACCGGCCCTGCCGGAACGACTCAACCCCGGTAGTAGCGCTGGGGTGTAAAGGGCATCCGCGTCACCACCACCGGCACCCGCGTGCCGCGCACATCGACAACCAGGGCGCTGCCTGATTCGCCCAGCGCCCGCTCGACGTAGGCCATGGCGATGGGCCCGCCTACGCTCGCGCCGAAACAGGCCGAGCAGATTGCGCCGACCTGCCTGCCCTGCCCATCGAGCACCGCCTGGCCCTCCCGCACCGGTCGCTTGCCCTCGACGACGAGGCCCACCCGGCGCAGCGGCGCCCCCGCGGCCATGCGCTGGAAAATCACCTCCGCCCCCGGGAAGCCGCCGGGGCGTTCACCATCCGCCCGGCGCGCCCTGGAGATCGACCAGCTAAGGCCGGCCTGCACCGGGTCGATGTCCGGCGCCAGCTCGTGGCCGTAGAGGCACAGCCCCGCTTCCAGGCGCAGCGAGTCGCGCGCACCCAGGCCGATCGGCTGCACCGGGGTGATCCCCAGCAGGCGTCGCGCCAGCGCTTCGGCCCGCGCTGCCGGTACCGATATTTCAAACCCGTCCTCACCGGTATAGCCGGAGCAGGTGATGTAGACATCAACCCCGGCAATGGCGGCATCACAGCCCTGCATGAACACCAGCTCCGCCGCCGCCGGGCACAGGCCGCGCATGACCTGTCGCGCCGCGGGGCCCTGCAGCGCCAGCAGTGCCTGCTCGGCGAGCACCGTGAGCTTCAGGCCGCCCAGGTGGGCCCGCAGGTGGTCGATGTCCTGCTGTTTGCAGCCGGCGTTCACCACCAGGAAGAAGGTTTCCGGCGCCCAGCGGGTGATGATGAGGTCGTCCAGCACACCGCCCTGCTCATTGGTAAACAGGGCGTAGGTCTGGCGGTTGATGCCGAGCCCGGCGAGGTCCACCGGCACCAGGGACTCGAGGGCCGCCGCGGCGCCGGCACCCTCCACCAGCACCTGCCCCATG
>CAYTDW010000211.1:0-5524 GCA_964436585.1 uncultured Halioglobus sp.
GTCGCTGAACCTGTACATCAACAATGCCAACGGCAAGAAGCTGGATATCACCTACCGCATGGCGTGGTACTGCGGCTTGAAAACCACCTATTACCTGCGCTCACTCGCTGCCACCGGCACCGAGAAGTCGACCATCGAATCGGGCAAGCTGAACGCTGTTGCCAGGGAAGTCCTGGCGGCGCCGGTGCCCAAGGCCTGTTCGCTGGATGATCCCGACTGCGAGGCCTGCCAGTAAGGCAGGTGCAGGAAATTACCTATGTCAATTGACCAGATAAAAGCCAGGGGACTGTAAGAGATGTTGAGTTGGGATGACTACCACAAACAGGAATCGGCGCCATCAGGGGCCGGGGCCGGCAAGCAGCAGGGCGTGGCGCTGGCCATCGACTTTGAACCGGATCTGGTGCCTGCACCCGTCGCCGCCATCGGCGCCAAAGCTGTCGGGGCCAGCAGGATCGCGCCGACGGCTGTCGCGGACAATATCGCCAGGGCGCGGGAGTCCCTGGAAAGCCTCGACATCGCACCCGGCCTGGAGGAGCTGGAGATGGGCGCCGCCCGGGTCTCGGTGGACGAGAAGGCCATGATCAACTGTCGCGCCGACCTCAACCAGCTGGTGCCCTTCAAGTATGACTGGGCCTGGCAGAAGTACCTCGACGCCTGCGCCAACCACTGGATGCCGCAGGAAATCAACATGACCGCCGACGTGGCGACCTGGCGCAGCAGGGACGGCCTCAGCGATGACGAGCGCCGTATCGTCATGCGCAACCTGGGCTATTTTTCCACCGCGGACTCGCTGGTGGCGAACAACCTGGTGCTGGCCATCTATCGCCTGATCACCAACCCCGAATGCCGCCAGTACATCCTGCGCCAGGCGTTCGAAGAGGCCATCCATACCCACGCCTACCAGTACTGTATCGAGTCCCTGGGGATGGACGAGGGCGCGGTGTTCAACATGTACCGCGAAGTGCCTTCGGTGGCCAAGAAGGCCGCCTGGAGCATCAGCCATACCCACGCCCTGTCAGACCCGCACTTCAAGACCGGCACGGCGGAAAATGACCAGACGCTGCTGCGCAACCTGATCGGTTTCTACGCGGTGACCGAGGGCATTTTCTTCTACTGCGGCTTCACCCAGATTCTCTCCATGGGCCGCCGCAACAAGATGACCGGTGTGGCGGAGCAGTTCCAGTACATCCTGCGCGATGAGTCCATGCACCTGAACTTCGGCATCGACGTGATCAACCAGATCAAGCTGGAAAACCCGCACCTGTGGACCGACACGTTCAAGCAGGAGGCCATCCAGATGATCCTGGAGGGCACCCAGCTGGAAATCGAGTACGCCCGCGACACCATGCCCCGGGGCGTCCTCGGCATGAACGCGGCGATGATGGAGGAGTACCTGCACTTCATCGCCAACCGGCGCCTGGCCCAGCTCGGCCTGCCGGAGCAGTTTCCGGGCGCGCAGAACCCGTTCCCCTGGATGTCGGAAATCATGGATCTGCGCAAGGAGAAGAACTTCTTCGAAACCCGTGTTATCGAGTACCAGACCGGCGGCGCCCTCAACTGGGGCGATTGATAACAGGCCCGGGCTGCCCCCGGGTCGCCCCTAACTCACGTCCACAACCGGGAGGTTGGAGATGAGCAACAGCGGCAAGAACCAGGCGGATACCGAGACTATCCTGATGGCTCTCGACCAGATCAGCCAGACGATAGAGGTGATGACCAGCGTGGTCGGGCGCCTGCGCACTTATTTACAGCAGCGCGAGGCGGCAGCCGGGGTGGAGCAGTCCACGCCCGCTGCAGCGCTGGCTGACCAGACCCTGCACTGATCATTGCCAGGCGGCACAACCAGCTCCCGCGACGGGCGGGATAAAGCAACTGCCCGCACCTGAGCAGTCCCTGAGGGCAATGGTCAACCGCGACTATCCGGGGTGATCGGATCGGCGGTTACCTTTTCCAGTAGCCAAGCGAATCCAGGTCAAAACTGCCAAAGACGATTTCGTTTTTCTTATTACCGCCGAGATTGGTGATGACGGGACCGCCGGCCTGTCCCCAGCCTTCACTGCCAGGCAATTGACGCGTGATAAAACTGCCGTCTGCCGTTTGCTCCATCCAGTACAGGCCCCGTGCTCCATCCCCGGAAACTGCAAGGTCGATGCGATCATCATTGTTCAGGTCTCCGGCGGCGATCGACCCCGGGGCGGCCTGGCCTACGCCGCCGGTGACAGGGAAAGCACCGGCTGGAGTCAGCTGCCGTACATTCCAGGGCTGCCGTGGATCAACGCCCGGTGTGAATTCATAAACGGCGGGTTGCGGGTAGAGAGACAACGGGGCGAATGTGACGTTCGGGTTGGTGTGGTTGGTGGCAACCCAGCGCGTGATTCCGTCGCCCAGCAGATCCTTTACAGCAGTGATCATAAAGCCGGGGCCCTGATCCAGCCCGATCGCATGCTTGCTGAAAACGCCTCCACCCAGGTTTTCGAACCAGACGAAGGATGCGGAATCGGCGTTGCGGGCAGCCAGGGGAATAAAAGGCTGCCCCGCCGTGTCGCCGAAAAACTGCGGTGACACGATGTCCATGTCGCCGTCGGCGTCGACGTCATAGGCCTCGATCAGACCGCCCCCACCCAGGCCGACGGTCGCCGCGGGTGCGAACGTGCCGTCACCGACTCCGGCGAACAGCTGGAGTTCCAGGACATCGTCGAAGGGATTCGACGCACCCCCGGCATCCTCCGCCACAGTGGCAATGTCTGCAATGCCGTCTCCGTCAAAGTCTTCGTACACAGCGGAGTGGTAGGAGAAGGGCGAGCCGGTGACGATATCGTGGCGCACCCACCGGGTGCCGTCCTGCTGGTTTTCCCACCAGGTAAGCGAGCCTCGCGCCTGTCCGATGGAGCTGTCGAAGAAGTAGCCTCCCGGCACAATGAGGTCCACGCGCTTGTCATCGTTGATAAGAGCCGGCTGCGCCCGGTTGGGGAACGTGATCAACGCGTTCTCGCCGACCACTACATGCTTTATTGCTTTGGACTTTCCTTTCTTGTCTGCATAGCCTCGAATGGCCCTGCGGTAGATGGTGACGGTGCCTGAATCTGATATCACGGGCCCCGTTGGACCCACCTCTACCGGCCCGAATCCGCTGACGATCAGTTCCGGCATGCTGTCCGAGCGAACATTCGCCTCAACAACGAAAGCCGCGCCGGACAGGCCCTCGTCGATGAGCACAGCCTTGTAACCGGGGTCACCGGCTTCGCCGCGAGTGCCGGCCATCAGCAGGGAGACCCCCAGCAGCGAGAAAAGTAGTGGGTTCTTTTTCATCTTGTTCAGCGTCCGTATTTCGAGTTATCGATGATAGCATCGGGACCAGGGCGTACTTTGATAAAAATCAAGCGCACCACCCCGACCAACGCGCCGGAATAGCACCCGTTCAATCATCCTGCCGATGAAGGCTTGAGCGCACGCGGCACCGATGGAACGTCGACCCCTATGCGCTGCTGCGGGATTCAGGACCCGATAGCGATCGACTCCAGCCCGAACTTGATCTCGCGGGTATCGTCACTGGTGCTCACATCCGCCGGACGCAGCGGTTGCGCATGCGCCAGCTCCAGCACCACCTGATCCCCCGCCAGGCTGCCGACGGGCAGCGCGATACGCGCATCCGTCAGCTCAAAATTGCCCAGCAGGATACCGTCCAGGTACACCGCGGTGGCCTCCGCGGGACCGAAGTAGCACCCGCGGACATGCAGTACCGGCGCGGCCAGCTTGCCCAGGGCCGCTGCGGGAATGAACTTCAGGCGCGAGCGCTCGCCCTGCGACCAACGGCCCCAGCCTTCGGGGAAGGCCCAGCCGGAGGCCATGTAGACCCGGTTATCCGGCCTTGCCGCCGCGTACAGGCCGCCATCCCAGGGCGCTATGCGCGAGGCCAGCACGAAGTAATCCAGGGCCGTTTCGAACATGCCCCAGTTGCGCACGAAATGCAGGGCCGGGAGCTGTTCGATGGGGCGGCCGGCGAGCACCAGGTTGAAAAAGCCTTCCGACTCCGGGTCCTGTTCGGTCAGGTCGTTGAGGGAGCGCACCTGCTGCGCGGTCACCGGCAGCAGGCCGTTGGCAGCACCGTCCATGAGGTACATCTGCCAGGGGTGGTCGCCGAGCAGTTCGAGCAGGGTGCGGCCGCTGGTGCCCGCCTTGCGCAGGTGCAGCGGCGAGAATTCGATGATCATGATGAGGTCATCCGCGCTGGCCGCGATCAGTTCCCGCAGGCCCCTGACCACCTCGCACTCCGCGCCCTGGGTGTCGATCTTGATGCAATTCACCCGCGGGTGGATCGCGCCGACAAGCCTGGAGCCATTGACGATGCTGATGCCCTGGCCAGTGCGCCCCGGCTCGGTGGGGTAGAGGGAATGGTCGCCCCGGTTCAATTCGTTGAGGTAAAGGGTGCCGCTGGCATTTTCCTCTCCCAGGGCCGCCTGGAAACAGCGGATATTGGCGCAGCCGTTGAGCCGGCAGTTGGCCTCCAGCAGCGCGAAATTGGCGGTCTCCGGCTCGAAGGCCAGCACCGCCCCGGTGGGCCCGACCAGGCGGGACGCCAGCAGCGCGAAGTAACCGATATTCGCCCCGACATCGACAAACACGTCGCCGGGCCGCAGGGTGTCGAGCAGGAACCGGGTTTCCTGCGGCTCCCAGATACCTTCCCCGGCAATGGCCGCGGACACATGCACGTCCGCCACCGCGTGTACCTGCATGGCCAGTTCACTGCCAAGGCCGGGGATGCGCAGGGGATGTACTCCTGCAGGGCTGTTCGGTGTCATCTGTCAGTGCTCCCGCACGCGGTTGTGTCGAAACTCCCGTGGCACTGCAATGCCGAATCCACCGCCAGCCAGGGCAGCCCCAGTTGCGCCAGCCAGGCCAGGGCCCGGGCCTCGGGTTGCAGCATCGCGATGGTCGCACTGCCGCCCGCCACCAGGCACTGGGGCGCGGCGACACTCACCGCCACCAGCCCCTGCACCGGCCAGCCGGTGGCGGGGTTGAGGATATGGCCGTAGCGTTTGCCCTCCAACAGCAGGCAGCGCTCGTAGTCCCCGCTGCTGGCAAGGCCGCCAGCGGCCAGGCGGACGCGGGCAATAGCCGCCCCGTCCCGCCGCGGGTGGCGGATACCGACAACCCAGGGCTCCGCCGCGGAGCCGGGGCCGACCGCTGCCATGTCGCCGGCCAGGTCCACCAGGCCGCGCTCGATGCCGAGCCCGGCCAGCGCGGCGGCGGCGCTGTCGCTGGCATACTCCTTCACGCAGCCGCCGAAATCGATTTCCATGCCGGGCTTGGGCAAGCTGATGGAGCCCTGGTCCCACTGCACGCGGTCCCATCCGATCAGGGGCAGCAGCGCATCGATGGCGCCCTGCGCCGGCAGGCGTCCGGATTTGAAATCCCAGGCCCGGCGCAGCACGCCGGCGGTGAGGTCAAACAGGCCGGCGCTCTGCTGCCACAGGGTCTGGGCGAAGCCGAGCAGGCCCGCGGTCTCGCTGTCGATGGGCACCGG
>CAYTDW010000212.1:0-5512 GCA_964436585.1 uncultured Halioglobus sp.
CAAGATCACCGCCATCGAGACCGACATCCTGATGGATTGCGGCGCCTACACCAGTCATCCCATTATGGCCGGGGTATTATTCAATTCCGCCTGTTATCGCTGCGAGAATGTCCGCAGTTTTGGCAGGGAGGTACTGACCAACAAACCGCGGGTCTATGCCTACAGGGCGCCGGGCATTCCGCAGCCGGTGGTGGCTGTCGAATGCGTGGTTAACGAAATCGCGCAGCGACTGGGCATGGATCCGATCGATTTCCGCCTGCGCAACGCGGTGGATGAAGGGGATGTGATGGCCATCGGCATACCGTTCCAGGCTATCGGTCTGAAAAAGGCCCTGCAGGCGGCGAAAGCGCACCCGAATTACCAGGTACCCTTGCAGAAAAGCCAGGGGCGGGGTGTCGCCGCCTGCTTCTGGATTAATGCAGGTATGCAGTCCAGCGCCACTATCAATGTCGCCGAGGATGGCAGTGTCAACGTGCTGACAGGCAACCCCGACATCGGTGGTTCGCGTGCTTCGATGGCCCTGATGGCGGCGGAAGTGCTCGGTGTCCCCTTGCACACCATCCGCCCGGCCACAGTTGATACGGATTCCGTCGGCTTTTGCGACGTAACGGGTGGCAGTCGCACCACATTGGCCACTGGCGGTGCGGTGATCAAGGCTGCCGAAGCCCTGGTGATCGAATTGAAGAAACGCGCTGCCGCAATCTGGGACCTGGATGTGGAAGAGGTTGATTGGGTGGATGGCAGGGCGGTTGCGACCAGTGGCGTCGGGATCGAGAACATGAACCGCGAAGACGTGGCGATGCGGAGCGGGCCCAGGGTGCTCACCCTTGCCGAACTGGCTGCGAAAGCCGGTGCGACGGGGGGCCCGCTGTGCGCAGTGGCGTCACACAATGCGCACAACGCCGCGCCGTCGTTCGCGGTCAATATCTGTGATGCCGAAGTGGACAGGGAAACCGGCAAGGTGGTCATTCTGCGCTACACCTGCGTACAGGATGCCGGCAAGGCTATTCACCCCGCCTATGTAGAAGGCCAGATGCAAGGTGGCGCGGTGCAGGGTATCGGCTGGGCCCTGAACGAGGAATATATCTTCAACGAACAGGGCATCATGCAGAATGCCGGCTTCCTGGACTACCGCATTCCCGTCGCTTCCGACCTGCCGATGATAGACACGGTGATTGTCGAGGTTCCCAACCCACTCCACCCCTACGGCGTGCGTGGCGCCGGTGAGGTCCCCATCGGCCCGCCTATGCCAGCGGTAGTGACCGCCGTGAACCGGGCCGCGGGCGTACAACTGTACGATTTGCCCCTGACCCCGCCCAAACTTCTGGCTGCCATGGATGCCGGGTAGTGGCGCGGCTCACCCTCCCGGCAGATTTGCAACGCCATGCCGACGGCTAGTCCGGAATAAATGCAGGGCATGGGCTACACTGAACGATACTCCAGGCAGGGGCAGACGATGAACAAATTGAGACAGCTGAGACCTGAGGACGTCCTGTTCGTGGGCGGCGAGACCCGCAATGTGTACCAGCACACCGCCGGCCTCATCATGATGGACAAGCGGGGCAAAGCCGGCATAAGTTTCGGGGATTTCCGGACACACACGGCGGAACGACTGGCCGATATCCCGCAGTTTCGCTGGAAACTGCACGAAGTACCACTGGGACTGGACCTGCCCTACTGGGTTGAGGACGAGCAGTTCAGCTTCGACCATCACATCCATCGCATCGCCGTGCCCTCCCCGGGTGATAACAAGGCACTGGGTGAGGTCGTGTCCCACCTCTACTGCCACCACCTGGATCGCAGCAGGCCCCTGTGGGAACTGTGGTATATCGAGGGGCTGGCGAACGGGCAGGTTGCCCTGCTGCAGAAAATGCACCACTGCATGATGGACGGCGAAGGCGCCAGCAAGCTTGGCGAGATTATCTGGGATGACAAACCGCGAGCTGCCCGCAAGAAGGTCGATCCGGCTATCGCCAACGCTCGTCCCGGACAGGTTCCGCAGCAGTGGCAGGAAGCGATCAACGCTGCCCGGCGTCTTTCCGGCCTGCCGCTGCGAATCACCCGGGAAATCTCTGTTGCGTTCTGGCACGGCTTGTCCAAGCGGGCAACCCGCAAGGGGAAGCCGGAGAAAAAGCCCGGGGCACCCAGGGCCAGTTTCAATGCCGATATCGGCAGTGACAGGGGACTCGTGTTCGGCTCGCTGCCGCTGGCGGATATCCTGGCCATCAAGAACTTCCTTGGGGTCACCGTCAATGACGTGGTGCTGGCCCTGGTGGGCGGCAGCCTGCGCGACTACCTGTTGGCACAGGGCAAGTTGCCGGATGCGTCCCTGCGCACCTCTATTGCGATATCCCTGCGCAAGGCGGGAGACGACGACTTCAGCAACAAGGTCACCGTCGCTGCGGTCACCCTGGCCACCAATACAGCGGACCCCGCCGAGCGCATTCGGGCGATTGCAGTAGAGAGCGCCGCCGCCAAACAGGAAGCCCGCAGCGGCGGCAAGGGAGTGCTGGAATTCATGCAGATGCTGCCACCCCTGTTGGTGAACGCCCTGGTCAGGGGGGCGCCTGCCGACAAGGTAGCGGAGATTATGGGTGTCAACGTGGTGGTGTCCAATGTGCGCGGAAGCCCGAAACCCATGTATATCGCCGGCGCTCGCATCAATGCCGTGTATCCGATGTCTATCATTTCCCCGGGCGGCGGACTGAACATCACCTGCTTCAGTTACGCCGATGCCTGCCATTTCGGCATTACCATCGAGCCGGAACTGGTACCCGATCCCTGGGCAATTATCGACGGCCTGGAGAAGGCGCTGGCGGATTGCAACGCACTGGTGAAACAGGCCGGCGGGCGTAGAAAAAAGGCTGCCGCCAAAACCAGGGCGGCCACGCAACGCAAATCCAGCGCCGGGAAAAAGGCCGGCACCGCTGCGAGGGCGACGACCCCTGCCCGGCGCAAAAGAACCCGGTAATCATCCGTTGTGACTGCCAGGAATGTCGTTATTACAGGCGCCAATTCGGGAATCGGCTTTGAAGCGGCACTGCACTTCGCCCGCAGCGGCGCCAATGTGGTGATGGCATGCCGCAGCGTGGACAAGGCACAGTCGGCGCAGCAACAGATACAGGCCGCGGCGCCTGACGCCAGCACCTCGATCATCCAGCTGGATGTATCCGACCTTGAATCCGTACAGACGTTCGGGCGCCGTTGCGCAGAACAGGTCGGCGAACTCGACCTGTTGATCAACAATGCCGGCATTGTCGCAATACCCTTGAGCCGCAACAGCGCCGGTCACGAATTGCAGCTGGCCACCAATTACCTCGGGGCGTTTGCCCTGACCGGTGTTTTGCTGCCCTTGTTCCGCAACGGCACTGGGGCGCGCATCGTCAATGTCGGCAGCCTCGCCCACCGGTTCGGCAAACTGAATCTGGACGACCTGAACTGGGAGAAGACCGACTACGACCAGTGGAAGGCCTACGCCAACAGCAAGGTGGCCACCCTGAGTTTCACCCTGGAGCTGGATCGGCGCCTGCACCAGAACGGCAGCAATATCATCGCCCTGGCGGCCCACCCCGGATTTGCCAACACCAATATTCACCGCAACAGCCCGGCACTGACCCGCACCAATCCGGTCAGCAAATGGTTCCACAAAAAAATGGAAGCACTCATCCCCACGGCAGCCAACGCCGCCAGGCCCATCATTCTTGCCGCCGAGGACGGTGGCGCCAGGGGCGGAGACTATTACGGCCCGGGAGGTTTCATGGAAATTGGCGGCAAGCCGGCCAGGGCTCGCATCAACCCGGTTGCGAAAGACCAAGATCTCGGAAAACGACTCTGGACCCTGTCGGAATCGATGACCGGAGTCAGCTACCTTTCCGGGCTTTAGACTGCAGTTCCTCTACAACCTCGCTGCCAGGGCCTGCTCAGAAAGCCAGTGAATCGTATACCGCGCTGATCAGCGCCGGGCTGCGGTGGTCGCCGCCCGGATCGAACTGCATGGTGTTGGTGATATAGCAGAACGCGAGCCCGGCATCGGGGTCGGCAAAAGCCAGGGCGCCGCCCGCTCCCGGATGGCCGTAACTGCGTGGCCCCGCCCCGGGCGCCACCATCGGCTGCAGGCTGTAACCGAGGCCGAAGCAGGTCTCCCGGAAGATCACCGCATCCGCACCGCGGGATTGTTGCTGCAAGGCGCGTGACAACTGAGCCGCGCCCAGCAGTTCCACACCCTCGATATCGCCGCTGAGTGCCGCATAGAACCGCGCCAGGGAGCGGGCATCGCCGACGCCGTTTGAGGAGGGCATTTCGGCAACCAGGATCTCCGGCCTGTTCCACATCTGGTTATAGCCAAATAAGCCACTGGGGCCGCTCATCACGCGGGCGGTAAGGCTGTCTGCCCCCAACAGGGCAGCGACAGCGTCGCTGCCACCCTCCGGTGGAATCAACTTCGCACAGTTGTGCAACTCCCGCTCCGGCAGGCCCACCCAATAACGCAGGCCCAGCGGTTCAGCAATTTCATGGTGCAGGTAAGTGCCGAGGCTTTGCCCCGTGATGCGACGGGTTATCTCACCCAGGATCCAGCCAAACGAGCGCGCGTGATAACCGTGTGTGCTGTCGGGCTCCCAGTTGGGCTGCTGCGCGGCTATGGCCGCCACCACAGGGTCCCAGGCCAGTACCTGGGCGAGGGTGAGAACACCATCCACCGCCGCCAGGCCGGCGCGGTGGGACAACACCATGCGGGTAGTTATCGCCTCCTTGCCATTGCAGCCGAATTCCGGCCAGTAATGGGCAATGGGCAGGTCGATATCCAGCAGACCGCGTTCAACCAGTCGGTTGATACAGGTCGCCGTCGGTCCCTTGGCGGCGGAAAAAACCAGCGCAATCGTATCCCGCTCCCAGGGTCGGCCGGTGTCGGCATCCGCCAGCCCGCCCCACAGGTCGACCACGCAGCGGCCGCGGTGGTAGACCGCGCAGGCCGCGCCGACATCGCCGTGCGCAGAGAAATTTTTTCGAAAGGCGTCTACGATTGCTTCGAAGCCCGCTTCGATGCTGCCGCTGATACCATCGGTATCAATCTGTGTCGCATTCGATTTCATCTCATGCCTGGCCCTCTATGCCAATATTACCGGGCCCCGTCCATGCTTCGCCCTAGGCCCCGACGCCAGCCCGCCTTTTTCCTTGCGCTGCGGTTTTGTGCTGGCCGGTTGGATTGTTGCGACTCCACTTCGCCACGCTGGCCAGGGGCTTCACTGTGCCGGCCGCGGCCGCTCGCGCCACGTTCTCATTGACGAAACGGGTGATGGCCGCGGTGACTTCGCGGGCGTTGTCCTTACCTCCAAAAGTGGTGGACAGTATCAGGAAGTGGGGGTTGATCGGGTCGACCGCCAGTTCCTCCCCCTCCAGCTCCAGCAGTACCAGGCGCGCTGGCACCCTGAGATCCTGCTCACGGCGAACACCCTCCTTTTGCAAGCGCGCGGCCAGCAGGTACTCGTGCTCCTGCAAATGGCGATTGGCCGAC
>CAYTDW010000213.1:0-5508 GCA_964436585.1 uncultured Halioglobus sp.
TCCTTGATAACAAGATGACGCAACGCGGGGGTCATTTGATCGGCCAAGCGCTGGTTGCAGAACACTATGCGGATGGTCAGCGTGGCGACAAGGAATGTATAGGATACGGCCTGCGGAGACTTTATCGCATCCTGCGAGATAGCATAAATCTGATCAAAGAAATCGAGCGCCTTCACCCTAGTTCTGCTTGATGTGTGGCCAGCCTTTTTCATCCACATCGTGAATAGGATCAAGCAGTATAAGCTCCTGCATGTCCGTATATTTCATCAGCTGAGGTGGCTCGAACGAGAACTTTTCGGCGACAACCGGGGGGGTGGTTGGCAAGTTGCTGGTGTCATTATCGAGGTTCACGATCAATGCTTCGTCCTGCAGGACGGCGAGAAAGTGCTCGATGTGTCGAGCGGCCAACGGCTCTGAAACCTCATATCGGTCAAGCAGTGCACCAATGAGATTGGACCTGTTTGTACCTTGTTCAATATGGGTCCAAAGAAAGCTCCCCGAATTATTGAGGCTGTAATAGGCGCCGGTGCCTAAATTGATGATCACGGCTTCATTGTCCAGAACTTCACCGACAACAGCGGGCGCGTTAATCCTGATGGTGGAGTGTGCCATGGCAATTTCCTGGTGTGTTGACGGCTAGTTGGGGACAACCTCAGCCGTGAGGTCTATCATGGCAGCAAGGCGCATGCGGAGTGTAAAATATTGCGGGGATGTTTGAAAGTCATCTGCTCAATGGATTCCGGTCCATCAGCGACCCACTGTCCGGATCGAGGGCCTGCGCGGCTGTGCCGGGTATAATTTCCTGATTATCGGGGGGCAATGGCTCTATCCAGGCAGTTACTTGCCGTGCCAAAATTTCCGCTGGACTATTACCTTGTCAAGAGAGGTTCAAGCATGCGGTTGGTGAGCGTCATAGTGCCGACCTATAACCCGCAGGATCACTTGCTTGCCTGCCTCGCCAGTGTGTTTTCGCAGACCTATACCGCTTACGAGGTCGTTGTTGTTGATGATGGCTCTGGAGCAGAGTACGCGCCGCTCCTTGCTGAGGTAATGAATCGCTATCCCTGTTTGCGACTTTTGGCGGTAAGTCCCAACAGGGGTGTGGCGCATGCACGCAACCTTGGTGCCGCCGCAGCGCGTGGGGATTACCTCGCATTTCTCGATCACGACGACCTCTGGGATAGTAGAAAGCTGGAGTTACAGGTGCGATTCCTGGATAGTGCTCCTGATTGCGGCTATGTCACTTCCCGGCAGCGCTATTTCTTGGCAGATGGCGTCGAGTCAACGCCCAGCTGGGTCAGAGATTGCCATAACGGAATTGGACTACCTGGCTTCTTGCCCGGCACATTGCTGGTGCGCAAGACCGTTTTCTGCCAGTTGCAAGGCTTCGATGAGTCGCTTAGGGCGGGCACCGATGATGTTGATTGGTTCTTTCGCGCCAACACTGCAGCTATCAGGACCCATGAACTTCCGGAGGAGCTGCTCCTGAGGCGTATCCATGGCAATAATCTGAGCGCGCAGGCGCGGGCACATAACAAGGAATTGCTATCCGTGGTACGGATGAATATGGCGCGCAGAAACGCTGCGAAAAGTACAACCACGGAATGAAGAGCCAGCGATGAATAATACTATCTCGGTTGTCATCCCCTGCTTTAATGGCAAAAAGTACATTCTGGACTCACTTAAAAGCGTTCAGGCCGAAGGCGATATCATCGGCGAGATACTGGTCGTCGATGATGCGAGCACGGATGACAGCGCAGCCTATGTTGAAAGGCTTTGCTTTCCCAAAGTGAAGCTGCATAAATTGCCGTCGAATCGAGGTATTGGCGGGGCGCGAAATGCCGCGTTGGCGATGGCCAGCTGCCCCTATATTGCCTTCCTGGATGCCGATGATCTATGGACGAAGGGACGCAGCAAGGCGCTGATGGGCGCCGCACATGAAATTCATACGCCCTGGGCTTTTGGTGCGATTGAACATTTCATTTCCGCTGACTATGCAGGGGAGGCTAACTATGCTGTGCCAACTGTGCAGGCAGGCTATTTTGCCGGCTCTATGTTGGTAGAAGCTGGCTTCTTCAGGAAGGTTGGAAATTTCGATGAAACAATCCGGGTGGGTGAGTTCATCGATTGGTATGATCGCGCGCTTCGCATGGCACCTGCGCCTGCATTGCTGGAGCAGGTGGTGCTGCAAAGACGCATCCATGGAGCAAACACCTCCATTGTGGCTGGCAACCTGCATGCCCGCGACTATTTGAAAGTGGCGCGCAGGGCGATATTGCGCAAGCGGAACCAGGAGTAAAAAATATCCAGCCAGCCCGGGTCCTCCAGGTCAGCGCCGGAGCAGAAGCCCCGTCCGGCACCAGTGATCACCACCACCCGGGTGTCGTTGTCAAAGCTCACCTCTTCCAGTGCCTCCCTGAACGGCACCATCACATCAAAGGCCATTGCGGTTACCTGGAGGAGGACGGTCAGCCGAGGTTAAAGTAGATGGTAACAGCCCGCAGGATGTTATCCACCGCCACCGAGGCCAGAATCAAACCCATTACCCGGCTGACAATGCTGGCGCCGGAGGAGCCGATCACCCGCAGGATGGGGGCCGCCATAAAGAACAACAGCAGGGTCAACGCCAGCACCGTCAGCATGGCAGCGGCGGTAAACACCTGTTCTGTTACCGAGTACCGATGGTTGTCAGTGAGCATTACCACTGCGAGCATCGCGCCTGGAGAAGCGATAGAAGGAACCGCCAGTGGAAAAATCGCCAGATCGCCGGCATTCGGGTTGATCTGCCTTGTTTCCTCCTCGACCTTGCTCTCCCCGAAAATCATCGTCAGGGCGAAAAGGAACAGAACAATACCCCCGGCGATCTGGAAGGCGGCAAGATGAATATCCAGCGCCTCGAGCAACACCTGGCCCCCGACAAGGAAAAACAGCAGGATCGCCGCGGAGACAACAATGGCCTTGATCGCGACGTTGCGTCGCGCGGCTGCAGACAGTCCGGCAGTGACGGCTATAAAAACCGGGATCGAGCCGATCGGGTCTATCACCACCCACAGGGCGATGAATTCCCCGACAATCGTATCCCAGTCCATAATCCCGACCTTCAGATATTCAGATGGGGTGATTGTGCGTGCCGGCAGTGCGAGCCACAAGCGCTCTCACATCAGGCGGCTCAGCTTCGCAGCTTCTCCAGGATGCTGGAGAAGTCCATCTGGCCATTCCCCGCCTGCTGGTGCTGGCTGTAAAGCTCCCGCGCCAGTTGCCCCATCGGGTTGGCGAAGTCACACTGCTGCGCGATTTCCATCGCCAGGCCCAGGTCCTTGACCATCAGGTCCACCATGAAACCCGGCTTGTAGCCATTGCTGGCCGGGGCATTCTCCATCACACCCGGGTAGGGGTTGTAGACCTCCAGCGACCAGTTGCGGCCCGAGCTGGCCAACATGATTGCCGAGAGCACCTTCGGGTCCAGGCCGTTGCGGACGCCCATCTCGAGGGCCTCGCAGGTGCCGATCATGTGGATCGCGAGCAACATGTTGTTGCAGCCCTTGGCCACCTGGCCGGCACCTGCGGGCCCGGCGTGGAAAATATTCCTGCCCATATCCTCAAGTATCAGCCGCGCCTTCTCGAAGGTGGCGGTGCTGCCACCGCACATGAAGGCCAGGGTGCCCGCCGCGGCCGCGGCAACCCCTCCGGACACCGGGCTATCCATGAAACCTATGCCCTGGGCCGCGGCGGTCTCACCCACCTCTCGCGCCGTGGCGGCATCGATAGTACTGCAATCGATCACGGTGGTGGACGGGTCGAGCCCCGCCAGCAGGCCGCTTTCTCCCAGGTAGGTGGCCGCCACGTGCTTGCCCGCGGGCAACATGGACAGGACGTAATCCACCCCCACCGCCGCATCTGCTGCCGAGGGGGCGACTGCGGCGCCCGCGGCGCGCAATTGCCCGCAGGCGGCCTCGGACAAATCGAAGACAGTGACGGCGTGCCCCGCCTTTACCAGATTGGTGGCCATGGGCCCACCCATATTGCCCAGTCCGATGAATGCAACCTTGGCCATGATCCCGCTCCTGCGTTGAATGCGTTACAAGTCCGCCAGGGGATGTTGCTCCCATGGCGCCTGAAAAAATGAATCCACTACTTCGGACGGTACCTCCCGGGTGGATTTGTAGCGCCAGGCGGGGTTGCGATCCTTGTCGATCAGCAGGGCCCGCACGCCCTCGGCGAATTCCGGGTATCGCATGATATTGGTGGCCAGCACCAGCTCGGCCATGAACACTTCCCGCAGCGAGGCGTAACGGGTCTGGTTGAGCTGGCGATAGGCAACCAGCGCCGCCAGCGGGGAACCCTGGCCCATGCCCTTGCGGGCCGCGGCAAGCCAGGGATCCTGGGTCTGCTGGGACAGGATATTGTCGATGACCTCGTGGACATTATCGCCGTCACACAAGGTGGCAATGGAACCCAGGTGGGGTTCCACCTGCCCGCCCGGGCACTGGCTCACACTCTGTTCCGCGAAAGGCCGCAGGGTATGGCGCACCAGCGCGTGATTGGCTGCCGGGTCCGCCTGCCATTTCTGGCGCAACAGTACTTCGAATACCTCCTCCCTGCGCCCACTGGAGATGAAGCGATCGGCGATGCCGGTGTAGATGGCATCTGCGGCGTTGATGGAGGCCCCGGTCAGCGCCAGAAACTGTCCCGACCGGCCGGGCATGTGGTTCAGGAACCAGCTACCCCCCACGTCGGGAAACAGGGCAATGGTCACTTCCGGCATGGCGATACGGGTTTTCTCGGTTACCACCCGGTGGGAGCAGCCCGCCATCACGCCCAGGCCCCCGCCCATTACGATACCGTGACCCCAGCAGATGATCGGCTTGGGGTAGGTATGCAGGGTGTAGTCGAGGCGGTATTCCCGCAGGAAGAAATTTTCGGCGTATTCGCAGGGCCCGCCCGGGGTGGCCGTCACGCTGTCGTAGAGGGCCTGGACATCGCCGCCCGCGCAAAATGCCTTTTCGCCTGCGCCCTCGAGAAAAATCGCGGCAATACCCGGGTCGTTGCGCCACCGGTCGAGCCGGGCCTGCAGCTGGTCGACCATATCCAGGGTGAGGGAGTTGAGGGTGGCGGGTACATCGAGCGTTACCCGGGCCAGGCGGCCAGCACCGGCAACCAGTTCCTCGAAGCGGATGGGTGCAGTAGCCATGAGCGCGCCTCAGGCGTTCTTCCACTCAGGCTTGCGCTTTTCCAGGAAGGCGTTGACGCCCTCCCGCTGGTCCTGGGTGGAGAACAGCTCCACGAACAGGTCGCGCTCGCCCTCGAGGCCTGCAGCAATCACGGTATCGCGCCCCGTGTGTATGAGGCGTTTGCAGAATGCCACCGAGGTCGGGCTCTGTTCACCCACCTGTTCCGCCAGCGCCAGGGCGCGAGCCAGCGCAGCGCCTTTGGGCACCACTTCCTCGACCAGGCCAATACGCTCGGCGGTCGCCGCGTTGACACGCTCGCCGCAGAGAATTATGCGCT
>CAYTDW010000214.1:0-5497 GCA_964436585.1 uncultured Halioglobus sp.
TTCGCCGCAACCGGTAACCTCGTGCTCGGCCTGCACCGGGAAAGCATTGGCGGGATCACGCTCGACCCCGGCCTTGGCCCAGGCGAATACCGACCCCTGACGGCCGCCGAAGTGCGCAGTATTGCCTGATGCGGGATCCGGCGATTGAGCAGTTGCTACCCTATCTGCAACGACCCCCGGGCGCTGCGGCGGCAGACGACCAGCGGCTGTGGATCGCCGATGAAAACGCGCTGCACGGCCTGGCGGCAGTTGCCGCCGCCGCGAACATCACGCTCATCAGTAACCGCTTCGACGTGGCGCAGCGGGCCCGGGAGCTGGGCTTTGCCGCCCGCTTCAGCGATTTCGACTTCACGCCCCTGGCCGACAACAGCATCCGCACCGCCATCTACCGTATTTCCAAGGAAAGGCCCGTAGTGCACCACATCATCAACGAGGCCTGGCGGGTATTGGTTCCGGGCGGTGAACTGCTACTGAGCGGCCTGAAACAGGAGGGCATCAAAACCTGCATCGAAAATGCAGGCGGGCTGTTTGGCAACGCGCAGACCAGGAAAGTGGGCAAGGTGTACCTTGGTACCGCGCTGAAACAACACGCCGCGCCAGCAACGGCACCACTCGATGACAAGCAGTACAGCGCCCTGCGCCTGGTCGAGACCGGGCAGCTGGATTTTTACAGCAAGCCCGGCCTGTTCGGTTGGGACAAGATCGACCAGGGCAGCGCGTTCCTGGTGGAGCAACTGCCGCGAATACTGCAGGGCGCCCGGCGACCGCCCGCGAGCCTGCTGGACCTGGGCTGTGGTTATGGCTACCTGAGTATCATGACGCGCGATCTCGCGCTGGAACGCCGGGTGGCGACAGACAACAACGCCGCGGCACTGCTGGCCATGGGTAAGAATGCGCAACACTTTGCGCTGCAGGTCGACGTAGTGGCAGATGACTGCGGCGGCCAGCTGGCGCCGGGCTTCGACCTGATCCTGTGCAATCCTCCCTTCCACCAGGGCTTCGGCGTGGATGCAGCCCTCACTGACAAGTTCCTGCGCCAGACCCGCCGCCTGTTGAGCGCGCAGGGCAAGGCGGTGTTCGTGGTCAACCAGTTCATTGCGCTGGAGCGCGCCGCACAAAAATATTTCCGGGTGATCGATACGGCGGGCAGGAATCTATCGTTCAAACTGATCCGCCTGGCCCTGCGTTAAACTCAGGACTCCCGCAAATCGAGCTCGTTGTGGATCAACACCACGCACTGGGATGCGAACAGCATCCTCGGCCCGAGGCTGATAAATTTCGCGCCGAGCCGTTTCAGGCTGTTGAAGCTTTTCCTGGGCATGGGAATGTGATCGGTGAGCAGGAAGCAGACATTCTCTGCAAACTGCTGCTGGCGAATGTCGCTGCCTTTTTTGTCCAGCATGTAAAGTTGAAAGTCCCGGGCCAACTCCCCCACCAGTTTTTCGAAACTGGTGGTGCGCACGCTGATGCCCGCTTCCACCTGGCGCTCCTCGTCCTTGCCCATGCCCACCGCTGTGTCCAGGGCAAGCGCCACTTTAGCCAGCAGCGCCTGCTCGTGGAAACCACCCATGGCGGCGATTTGGGCGGCGTCAAAACGAATGGTGCGGGAAAAATCCCGGGTGCTTTCCAGCACCAGGAAAACGACAACATCACTGCGGTGTGACTGCGCGACGAAAATGGCATTCATCAGGGTGTGCGCCAGCACCTCGGAATGACTGCCGTGGCCTACCGCTGCCAACAGCTGCCGGCTGTCTGTGGGCGCCGCCCTCGCGCGCAGCACAAAGGCACGCACGGGCGGCGATCAGGCCGGCATGGGTTCGAAGTCGGCCTTGGAAATCCCGCAGTCGGGGCACTCCCAGTCCTCCGGCAGCTCCTCGAATCGAGTGCCGGGGGGGATGTCATCCTCCGGCAAGCCCTCGGCCTCATCGTAAATGAAGCCGCAAATGACGCATTCCCACTTCCTGTAGCCTTCATCTTCTCTCATGCGGTTTTTCCCTCGGACATCTCAAACATTATAAATCGGCGCGCAGGCCTGGGGCAGGCTGGAATTCACCGTCGAGCTTGATACGGAAACCTGCCTCCACCGGCTGGGCCAGCAGCGCAAGGGCCTGCTGCAGGCGCTCATCGAGCCCGCCCTCCCGCTCTACGGTGATATCGACCCCGTAGGCTCGACCATCGAGCTGCACCGAGCCCCGGGCCACGACCTCGCCCGCCAGGGTGATCACGTCCCCCGCCATAGCCGCCCCCGGCACCCGGCGGAGGTCCACTGCATAGCTGCCAAGGGGTACCGGGCCCGTCGGCGAATTCCAGCTGGCCTGCTGCCACACCAGGCGCCCGGCGCCCTCGACGGGCAGTCCCTCGCGCAACTTCAGGGGATTCAACTGCAGGGAGAACATGCCGGCGAGGCTGACAGGCATGAACTGCTGCAGCAGGTCGGCCGGGATGGTGGCGTCCAGGTCGTACACATCAAGGTCCGCCCCGCCCCGCAGGACCAGGGTGGTCGCCAGCGCCTGGTTGCCCCACGTCGACTCCAGCTTGATGCGGGGTGCAAACAGTAACAGCGACCAGGGGTCCAGCCGCCAGTCGAGCGCACCCAGGTGGACGTAGCCCGCCGGGGTGAGCACCAGGACACGGCTGGCGCTGCCCTGCCAGAGCGTGCCGCTGAAACCCTGCATAACCGCCTGTCCCGGCGGCAGGAACCAGCCGACGATGCGCGCCGGAGCAGTAACACACAGGCAGGCCAGCAACAGCAGGCCCAGGGCGCCAACCCTGGCAGTGCGGGACATGCCTTTCACGACTGGGCTATTCGAATCGAGACATTGACCCGGCCGGGGTTGCCCGCGGGGGTTATGGCCACCTCGGTGACCAGCAGGCCCTCGCGGTTCTCCACATCGTCCAGCCATGCCAGCAGGTCATCGAACAGCGCATTCTCAAGCCTCACCTGGATATCGCCCCGGCTGTTGGGCTGCAGGCGGCTCACCTGCAGGTTGTGCCTGCTCGTGGACTGGTTTACCAGCGCCGTCAGGTTGCGCCCGGCCGTGCTGGCGGCGCCGCCCTCGCGCAGGCGCAGGATCTCGGACACCATTGCGTCGACCCGCTGCAGGCTCTGGGCCACGCCCCGATTCTGCAGTTCGAGCTCGGCCCGCCGCTCCGCCAGGGGTGACCATACCAGCATATAGACCAGGTACAGCCCCAGGGCGAAGCCCAGCACCAGCAGGCTCATCTGCTCGCGCTGGTTGCGGCCGGCAAACCAGTCCTTCAAGACTTGTCCCCCACCCGCAGCCGGGCCCGCACCCTGTCGCCGTCGGCGCTGCTGCTTTCCATCTCGGCCACCAGCCCGGCCCGGTTGATTTCCGCGCGCACCCGTTCCACCGCGTCGAAATCGGCGGCCACGATATTCATGCGCATTTCACCACCGCGTTCACCGAAGTTGTAATTGATGGAGTCGATGCTGGTACCGGCGTTGGCGCTGATCGCCTCGCCCACCCGTTCCACCAGGTGGACAAAGCCGCTGGCCTCGCCGGAACCGCGCAGGGAACCCAGCTGGCGGCGCAGCTGGGTTTCAGCGTCGACAATGGCGCCTTTCGGGTAGGCCCTGCGGTAACTGCTCTCAACGGCGCTGCGCAGGGAGAGGTTTTCTCCCTGCAGCTGGCGGTAGTCGATAAAGGTCGCGAGTAACTGCAGGCCGAAGGCCAGTGCCAGCAGCGCCGCCACGGCACGCCATTCGCGCCACCACCTCGCCACGGGCAGGCGGGCCGCAAAGGCGCCCTGCAACAGGTTGAGTGCCGGTTGTGGCGGTTCACCCAGCAGCAGCGCCGAGTAGAGGTTGCCCCGGCGCCACTGGGCTTTCGCCTGCAGCGCCTGCGGCAGCAGGGCGACATCCCGGGCCTGCTCCCGGCCATAGAAAATCACCGCGGTCGGCTCGGCCCCGGCAGCCAGCAGCGCCTCCAGCAGCGCCGGCAGCAGCGCCGGCTCGATAGTGAAACCGCCGCAGCGGTCATAACGCACGATGGCATCGTCGCCCTCGAGCACTATGCACCACTCGCCGCTGCGCCAGGGCAGCAACAGGGGCTCCGGCAGCCACAGCCTGACCCCCGGAATATCCGCCAGCAGCGCCTGCCATTCCTGCATCCGGTGGATGCTGCACAGGCCAACCGCCAGTTCCAGCCTGTCGATTGCCGCGCTGGCAAAATGCAGCTGGTCGATGTCCGCCGCCACCCGCTCCTCCAGCATGAAGGGCAGCGACTTGCCGATATGCTTTTTCTCCTCGACGCTCAGCTGCAGCTGCAACAGGCGGACGTCCGCACCGGGGACGGCAAAGCAGGTCGCCAGGCGCTGCTGCGCAACAGCGGCTGCCAGGTCGTCGCGGGCCCGGGCATCGTCCAGCCACCTGGGCTCATCGCTGGCCCCCGGCGCGTACCAGGCGAGACGGCCGTTTACCAGTCTAATGACGGCGCTATTGTGCAAGTGTCCTGTTCCCTGTTTCCTGGTTGCCTGTCGTAGAGGCTGCCGCTGGCCCGCGCAATAGCGCTCACCTGGCGCCCGCCGCGTTGCAGCACACTGTACAAGCGCATCCGCTGGTCGGCAACTTCAACCTCCCCGGCCAGCAGGAACCAGGACGTGTCCTCCCCGAGCAGGGGTTTGATCCCGGCCATCTGTTCCTGCCGATTGGCAAACACCGGGCTGGCGAGGAAGTCCTCCAGGTCCGCAAACCCCACCGCCTCCCGCTGCGCGACCAGCGCCTGCCCCTCATCCGCGGACAGCGGGCTGAGGTCGTCGTCGGCGTTGATCGAGCGCAGCACTGTGGCGGGGGCCGTGTGGATATTCAGCGGCGCCGGCTGCTGTGGCCACACACTCACCCAGGGCTCCAGCGCCCGGTAGAGTTGCGGCGTCACGTTGGCCACGGCCCGCAGTTCGCTGACACTGGACATGGGCCGGTTGGCGCTGCGGTAGGCCGGCGCCAGGGCGAAGTAAAAGTCATCCTCGGCGCCGTCGGGGCCGGGCTCCAGATCGCGGTCCAGCCAGTCGGCGATCGCCTCGGTCACCAGGATCGCCTCCTGCTCGCTGAGCTGCGGCTCCTCAAGGGCCTGCAGCAGGCGGATGAACTGGGCCTGGGCTGCGGTAAAGCGCGGCGCACCCTCGGCCGGCGCCACCCGGATCGCCAGGCTGTTGAGGTTGAACCGACCCTGCAGGTCCCGCAGGCAGCCCAGCATCCAGCCGCCCTCGTCCAGGGCGTAGGGCGCCGGCGTCTGGGCCCAGATTTCCAGCAGGTCGTCGCGGGGTCGGTCCCGATTCTTGTCCGAGTCGTGGTCCGCCAGCAGGGCCAGGGTGGCCAGCTCCTCGGCGCCGCGCAGGTAGGCGTTGGCCTGCCCGGCCAGCAGGGTATTGGCCTGGCGTTGGTAGAACCGGTTGAATTCCAGCTCCATGGCCACCACCAGTGCGGTGCACAGGGCAAACACCAGCACCCCCATGATGCCCAAGCCCATCATGCTGACCA
>CAYTDW010000215.1:0-5485 GCA_964436585.1 uncultured Halioglobus sp.
GCTGGTTCAATTTCGATATGTTCAAGCATATTGAGCGGGAGAAACTGACGGTGGGTGCCCTGCGGGCGCAGGCGGCGGCGGATGGGGTGGACACCACACCGCAATCCTACGGCGGTGACAAGCCCCTGGCGGAGGGTGAGGCCCGGCGCCGGATCACCTCCGGCGACCTGATGAAAATGTTTGCACACCATGCTACCGAGGCCGCCGGTTGAGCACTGAGGGACGATCTCGCCGCAATACACTAAAGTAAGAGTGCAGCACTCAACAGAGGGAGAAAGTTCAATGTCAGAAGCGTACATAATCGACGCCGTTCGCACGCCCCGCGGCATCGGCAAGCCCGGCAAGGGCGCGTTGGCTCACCTCCATCCGCAACACCTGGCCGCGACAGTGCTGCGGGCGCTGCAGGCGCGCAACCAGGTCGATACCGCCGACGTGGATGACGTCATCTGGGGCACCAGCGCGCAGAAGGGCAAGCAGGGCGGTGATATGGGGCGCATGGCTGCCCTGGATGCGGGCTTCGATATCCGCGCCAGCGGGGTCACCCTGGACCGTTTCTGCGGCAGTGGCATCACTGCCACCAGCCTTGCGGCGGGGCAGCTGATGTCCGGCCTGGAAGACCTTATCATCGCCGGCGGCACCGAGATGATGTCGCTGATCACCACCGTAGGTATGCAGGAAATGCAAGCCGGCTTCGAGCGACTGGGTATGGGCACTGGCAACGCACGCCTGCAGGCGCGACACCCGCAATCGCATCAGGGCGTGTGTGCGGATGCGATAGCGAGCATGGAGGGTATCAGTCGGGAGGCGCTGGATGCCATCGCCCTCGAAAGTCAGCAGCGCGCGGCGCGAGCGATCGGCGCCGGGTATTTCGACCACTCGATCATTCCGGTTGCAGATGACGAGGGCAACGTGATCCTCGGCAGGGACGAGTATCCCAGGCCCCAGACCTCCGCGGCTGACCTGGCAGCATTGGAGCCCAGTTTTGCCAAGGTTGCCGATATGCCGGCACCGGGCTGTGATGGAAGGACATTTCGCCAGCTGATCAACCAGCGTTACCCCGATCTTGAGATCAGGCATTTCCACCACGCAGGCAATTCTTCGGGTGTGGTCGATGGCGCGGCAGCGCTGCTGATGGCGTCGGAACGCTATACGCGGCAGCACGGCCTGAAGCCCCGGGCGCGGGTAGTCGCCGCGGCAAATATGGGCGATGACCCCACACTCATGCTGAACGGGCCAGTGCCCGCGGCCCGCAAGGTTCTCTCCCGTGCCGGGCTATCGGTAAAGGACATCGATCTGTGGGAGGTCAACGAGGCCTTTGCAGTTGTGATCGAGAAGTTTATCCGGGATCTCGGCATCGATCGGGACAAGATCAACGTCAATGGCGGCGCGATCGCCCTGGGCCATCCCATCGGGGCGACGGGTGCTGTCCTCATCGGCACTGTGCTGGATGAACTGGAGCGGCGCGACCTCAAGCGCGGTCTGGTTACGATGTGTGCCGCCGGTGGCATGGCGCCTGCCATCATTATTGAGCGGGTCTGACACCTTCCCGCCCGGTACAGACGATAATATTCGGAGATACCAACATGAGCGACACATCTGCACCCATGCTGCCCTGGCCAGAAGAGGATTTTTCGGTTTATGGCCCGGTCGAGGCACAGAAAGTGGGCCGCATACAGCACCATGTGGGTCGCGTCATGCACCGCAACTGGGTATCGATTCCCCATGTGACCCACCATGACTATGCCGACATCACCGATTTCGAAAAGCGCCGCAAGGAATGGAACAGCGCCAATCCCGGGCAGAAGCGCACCCTGCTGCCGGTTCTGGTGAAGGCATCAGTAGCGGCCCTTGAACGCTATCCCGGGTTCAACTGTTCACTGAGCGCCGACGGCTCGACCCTTTATGCAAAGCAATACTTTCACATCGGCTTTGCGGTCGATGTACCGACCGGCCTGCTGGTCCCGGTCATCCGGGATTGTGACAGGAAGGCGATTGGCGAAATCGCCGACGAAATCACCGCTATATCGGAAAAAGCGCGAACAAAGGGCCTGGCCATGAACGAAATGACGGGGGGCTGTTTTACCCTGTCATCCCTCGGGCATATCGGCGGCACCGGTTTCACGCCGGTCATCAACGCGCCGGAGGTGGCCATCCTGGGAATCTGTCGCACCCAGGACCGATTTCTGCCCGACGCGCAGGGCAAACCCATCTTGCGTCAGTTGCTACCCCTCTCACTCAGCTACGACCACCGTGTGATCAACGGTGCGGCCGCGGCACAGTTTGTGTGCGCGATTGCCCAGTATCTCGGGGAGTTTGACTTCAGTTAGTGCGCGAATGCGATAATGACCGGGAGCTGGCCACAGTTGGATTTTCCGAACGATCGACTGATGCAGGTGGAAGCGGAGGTGCGGGCTCCTGTTGCCACGGCGCAGCTGGTCCGTTTTCATTTTCCCGAGCGTATCGAAAATATCATGCAGGAAGCGCAATCCTACCGCCTGGATCTGTGCCTCACGCCGCGGCCCTCCAATGCCCGCGCCTGTTACCCGGGTCGCTGGGGTGTTCATCGCTTCGAGCCGATAGGTAACCTCTTCCTGGTTCCGCCGGGCGAGTCCATGCTGGCGATCAGCGACGGCTGCTGCCAGCAGGCTTCGATTCTCTGCCAACTCCACCCTGAGCCCATGCGTGACTGGTTTGATGGCGCGCTGGAGTGGACCGACCAGGGCCTCAGTGCCGGCCTCGATATTCGCGATCGCAATATTCGGTCCCTGTTGATGCGGCTGGCGGAGGAAGCGCGCAATCCCGGCTTCGCCAGCGAGATGTTGGTCGAGCTGATCGCGGCGCAAATGGCGATCGAACTGGTCCGCTACTGTAATGAGAGTAACGACAAACCGGCTTCCGGCGGGCTCGCCCCCTGGCGCCTGCGACGGATCGACGAACGCATGAAAGAGGAGTGCGTACCTCCCACCCTCGCAGAACTTGCTGCGCTCTGTGGGGTGTCGGTGAGGCAACTTACACGCGGCTTCCGGGAAAGCCGTGCCTGCTCCATTGGTGACTATATCGCCAACCATCGGGTGGAGCAGGCCAAGCGGCGGCTGGCCACCGATGAAAGCGTAAAGGCGATCGCCTACTCCCTCGGGTTCAGCTCTCCCTCCAGTTTCTGTTTCGCTTTCCGTCGCGTTACTGGGGAGACACCGGGCGATTTTCGCAAGCGATTGCATGTAACCCATTGATGTGAGGCGGGATATGCAGACACTGCAGCAACTGTGCGAGGCCGTACTGGCGCGGAATCCAGAACAGCAGGCAGTCGAGTTTGAAGGGCGTTGGTACAACTGGGGTGAACTGGCTTATGTAGCTGGGCGTGTGTCCAGGCTGTTAGTGGAAAGTGGCGTGGATGCAGCTGCCGCGATTACATTTATGCCGCGCAATCGTCCATCTGCTCTGGCTGCATTGCTTGCGCTGCTGGCGCTGGGGCGCAATATCCGCATGCTCTACGCCTTTCAGTCCGCCGCCTCGATTGCTCGCCAGGTTGAACAGCAAAGACCCGCTGTGGTGATCGCGGCGGAATACGATTTTTCGCCGGAGCTTCGGTCAGTATTGCAGCAAGAGGGGATTGTGGGTATAGCACTGGAAGAAATGGATGCCCGGGCAACTCCCGTGTGTGGGACCAGCCATCCGGCTGTAGGCATGCTATCCACTGAGCCGCAGATCGAAATCCTCACCAGTGGTACCACCGGGACCCCCAAGCCGTTCCCGATCAGTTATGCGATGATTGCGAAGTACATGGTCGGGGAGAACCTCCTGACAGGCGAGCGGGGCGATACTGCCGGTGAGCCACCAGCGCTACTGTATTTTCCGTTTGGTAATATCACCGGGATTCATACAACGATACCGGCACTGCTCAAGGGGCAGCGCATAATTCTGTTGGATCGCTTTTCCCTGGAACAATGGCACGACTATGTGGTGCGGTATCGCCCCGCCAGCAGTGGGATACCCCCGGCGGCGATGCACGCTTTGCTGGCAGCTGACATTCCGGCAGAAGATCTCTCCTCACTGCGGAGTATGGGCTCGGGTGCTGCGCCACTGAACCCCGAGCTGCACCGCGCGTTTGAACAGCGATACCACATTCCCATCCTGCTTTCTTATGGGGCAACCGAGTTCGGCGGTCCCGTAACCGGAATGACGCTGGAGTTGCATGCCAGTTGGGGCGAGCAGAAGTTCGGTAGCGTCGGACGGCCTTACCCGGGTTTTGAACTACGTGTCATCGACCCGGAAACAGAGGAGGAACTGCCAGCCGGGAAGGCAGGCATTGTCGAGGTAATCTCGCCACGTATCGGCTCGCATTGGATTCGGACTGCTGACATTGCCACCATCGATGTCGATGGTTTTGTCTTCCTGCACGGTAGGGCAGATGGCGCCATTATGCGCGGCGGGTTCAAGGTGCTACCTGAAACTATCGAGAGTGCCTTGCTGCAGCACCCCGCGATCGCGACTGCAAGTGTGGTCGGTATTCCGGACGAACGCGTATCCGAAGTGCCGGGCGCCGCGGTGCAGATCAAAGCGGGGATTGCAACACCGACTGTCGAAGAGCTGCAGCAGCATCTGCGCGAGCGGGTATTGTCCACGCATATCCCGGTGCACTGGCTTTTTGTCGATACCCTGCCCAAGACACCCTCGTTCAAGGTGGATCGCCCGGCGGTCAGGCGGCTCTTTGTAGAGGGTCAGCCGGTCTGATGGACTACATTTGTCACTGGTATGGTGAATGCCGGAATTGGGCGATACAGTTGCAGGTCATGTGCAGGCAGTGTCGTTACGCAGGCAGATGCACGTTGGACACCCAAGTAACCAGTTGCTATTCAGGAGATATCGATGAGCACCCAGTCAGGTAAAACGAATATCAGTCAATTGCCCCAATCCAGTGGGTCCGGGACGGAATGGCCGCCGAGCTGGCATACGCTTGAGCACGGTATCCGGGTGGGTCGTTACGTGGATCCTGAGTTTCTGCAACTGGAGTTCGAGCGCTTGTGGCCGAAGGTATGGCAGGTGGCAGCGCGGGCCGATGAAATTCCCGAAGTGAACGATTTCACGACCTACGATATTGGTGATCAGTCGGTGTTTCTCGTACGCACGGATGACGGCAGTGCCAGAGCCTTCAACAACGTTTGCCCCCATCGCGGCACCGCCTTGACGGACGGCTCCGGCACCTTTAACCACGGCAATGTCATCTGCCCATTTCACGGGTGGCGCTGGGATACCCGGGGTAATAACCAATACATCCTGATCCAGAACGAATTCCGGGACGGAAAACTGTGCGCTGCCGATGTCGCGCTGAAAGAGCTGCAGTGCGTTGAGTTTGCCGGTTTCGTTTTCATTAACTTCGATCCGGAGTGTATGCCTTTCGAGGATTTTATCGCACCAGTTCGCGAGTTACTGGACGATCTCAATGTCAAGGAGATGCGTCATTACTGGTGGAAATCGATTCCCATTC
>CAYTDW010000216.1:0-5461 GCA_964436585.1 uncultured Halioglobus sp.
GCTGCAAGGGCCGCCGGCGCAACCGGCGGAGGCGACCGCGGTTGGCAGCAGCACCAGCAGCGACAGCACCACGATCCAACAGGCCGCGCTGCGCGAGAGCAGGGCATTGAATTCCCGGTTCTGCGCCGCCGCGGCAGGGCCGGTCGCCGCATCGTCATCCGCAGCGATCGCCGCATCGGGACCCAGTGCGGCAAGTCCGACCGTGTACAGCACGGGGCCGGCCTCCGCCCCCGTGTCTCCCAGCGCCGCCAGCAAACTGTCCCTGCTGGCAATGAAGTCCCCCGTCAGGGTGAAGGTCGCGGCCAGCAGGCGCCCGGGTACCCAGTCCAGCAGGAACAACAGCCGCGCCACCAGCCCGGGACAGCAACCGCCACGACTGAGTTGCAGCAGTCGGTAGGCGAGCGCACCCGCCGGCCCGGCCAGCACAAAATAAAACAGTACCGAGAACCAGCGCTGCAAACCCTCGTAGAGATACGCCTGCTGGATGAGGGCGTGAACACCCAGCGGCGTATCGGGCACCGCCGCGGTGTCCTCCCAGTCAAACTCCTGGCAGGCCGCAAGGTAAGCCGCCTCAAAGTCGCCGCTGTAGACGTGGCCGCGATATCGCCCCATGTCCCCCTGGAAATCACCCCGGCCGAACGAGTACAGCAACAGCAGCGCCGCCAGCGCTATCCACGGCAGGCCAAACAGGATGGGCTCCACCAGCCCCAGCAGCAACAGCGCCAGCACGACCGGCAGCAGCGCCAGCACCGCCAGGCTGACGCCCGCCGGCAGGTTCCAGCGGGCGACACGGGCCTGCCAGGCGCTGAACCAGCCATCGTACTGGGCCCGATCCGCCGACCCCCAGGCCTGCAGCAGCACCACGGCAATAATTATCGCGAGAAATGTCATCCCTGCTCCCCTGCTGCAGCCAGCAGGCTGCGGTACCTGTTCCAGTCAAACGCCGGGCCCGGGTCGGTTTTTCGCTCCGGCGCGATGTCGCTGTGCCCGACGATCCGGTCCCGGTCCATCCCGGCGTAATGAGCCAGCAAAGTCCGGGTTACCGCCGCCAGGGCCGCGTACTGCTGGCCAGTGTAAGCGTCATCGTCAGTTCCCTCCAGCTCGATACCGATACTGAAATCGTTGCAATTCTCCTGCCCGGCGAAACAGGATTGCCCGGCATGCCAGGCCCGGTTACCAAAACTCACGAACTGCACCAACTCACCATCGCGCCGAACCCGCAGGTGCGCCGAGACCTGGCTGCCGCGAATTTCGTTGAAATACGGGTGTTCATCCCAGTCCAGGCAGTTGGTAAAGAGGCGCTCGATACAGTCGCCGCCGTACTGGCCCGGCGGCAGGGAAATATTGTGGATGACCAGCAGCCGCGGCAGGCAGCCCTCGGGCCGGGGGCCAAAATTCGGCGACGGCACGCGCCGGGCCTGCTGCAGCCAGCCCCCGGACAGGGTGAGCGTATCGCCTGTGGTATTTTTCGCCATGCGCCATTCTATGCGAGTTTGGCCCAGCTTGCCCTCGCGCCGGGGTTGCGGGGTTAACACCCCCGCTGTGCCAGCTGCTACAATCGCCACCCCGGCCACCCCGTACCGATCCCATGAGCCTGCCACCGCCTGCGAAAATCAAGCCCAGTGACGCTGTTATCCTCGCCAACGTTCGCGCGGCCCTGGCCGAGGACGTGGGCAGCGGCGATATCAGCGCCGCGTTGATCCCCTCCGGTGCACAGGCGTCCGCCCGGGTCATCACCCGCCAGGATGGCGTGCTCTGCGGCAGCGCCTGGGTCGATGCGGTGTTTGCTGAGCTGGACCCGTCAATCACCCTGGCCTGGCAGGCCGCGGACGGCGAGCGAATTGTCGCCGGACAGGTGCTGTTCAGCGGCAGCGGCAGCGCGCGGGCACTGCTGACCGGTGAACGCTCCGCCCTCAACTTCCTGCAATTGCTGTCCGGCACCGCCACCACCTGCCGGCGCTACGCGGCGCTGGTGGAAGGCACCGGCGTCAGGCTGCTGGACACGCGCAAGACCATACCGGGGCTGCGCATCGCCCAGAAATACGCCGTCAGCTGCGGCGGCTGCTACAACCACCGCATGGGTCTGTACGACGCCTTCCTGATCAAGGAAAACCATATCCACGCCGCGGGCGGCATTGCCCGGGCGGTGCAGGCCGCCCGGCAGCATGCACCGGGCAAGCCCGTGGAAGTGGAGGTGGAGAACCTGGACGAACTGGAGCAGGCCCTCGCCGCCGGCTGCGACCGCGTCATGCTGGACAATTTTTCCCTGGAGCTGATGGCCCGGGCCGTCAAACTCTGCGGGCAGCGGGCGGAGCTGGAGGCCTCCGGCAATGTCACCGAGCAGGGCCTGCGGTCGATCGCCGAGACCGGGGTGGATTTCATTTCCATCGGCGCCCTGACCAAGGACTGCAAGGCGCTGGATTTGTCGATGCGGCTGCTATAGCAGCGGGCGCCTGCTGACGATCACGCCATTGTTGTCCGCGTAGATATAGTCCCCGGGCGCGATGGCCACGCCGCCGAAAGCAACGGGAACATCGCGCTGACCCATGCCCAGCTTTTCAGTTTTCAGCGGGCAGTGACCCAGGGCCAGGACCCCTAGCGCCATCGCGCCAATCTCATCCACGTCGCGCACCGCGCCGTTGATGACCAGGCCAGCCCAGCCATTGGTCGCCGCCTGCTGCGCCAGCATATCGCCCAGCAGGGCGCGGCGCAGGGAGCCGCCGCCATCCACCACGATCACCCGCCCCTCACCCGGCTCCGCCACGCACTGCTTGACCAGCGAATTATCCTCATGGCACTTGATGGTCACCGCGCGGCCGCCAAACTGCCTGATGCGGCCATAACTGGCAAACTGCAGCTCGATGGCCGCGGCCTCCGGATGGGCATCGCTGAGGTCGGGGGTGGAGATCGCGGTCATGGCTCATTTCCAGGTGGTGGGGGCGTGTTTGCCCGCTAAAACTACGGTGGACCGGGGCAACAGGCAAGGTATAATTTGCCCAATCAATAGGAACTGTTTTAGTCATTCCTTAAATGAATAGGGCTGACCTCTGAACCTCAATCGCATCGACCTCAATCTGCTGGTTTACCTGGATGCGCTGCTGCGCGAGCGCAATGTCACCCAGGCGGCAAACCAGCTCAACCTGTCCCAACCCGCCATGAGCAACGGCCTGCGGCGCCTGCGCGAGCTGTTCGACGACCCGCTGCTGGTGCGGACCAGCGAGGGCATGACACCCACGGAACGGGCGCTCGAGCTTGAACCGATCGTGCGGGAAGTGCTTTCCAGTATCGACCGGGCGGTCCAGCCGCGCTCGGAGTTCGACGCCCGCAATGCCCACCGGGTATTTCGCATCATGGCCAGCGACTATGCCGAATCCACGCTGTTTCCCGCCGTACTGGGCAAGCTGCGCACGCTGGCGCCGGGGCTGACCCTGGACATCATGACCCCCAGTGATGTCAGTTTCCTGGATGTCGAGCGCGGCAAGGTGGACATGGTGATCAACCGCTTCGACTCCATGCCCCAGTCGTTCCACCAGATCCACCTCTGGAACGACACCTTCACCTGCGTGCTGAGCCCGGAAAACCCGGTGCTGCAGGACTTCACCCTGGAAAACTACCTCCGGGCCAACCACGTCTGGGTGAGCAAGACCGGCATGGGTGTGGGTGTAGGGGTAAACCCGGACGACGTCCAGCGCCTGGGTTGGGTGGACCTGGCACTGAACAAACTGGGGAAGAAGCGCCAGATCCGGGTCTTCACCCGCCACTACCAGGCCGCCATGACCCTGGCGGAGCAAAACGACCTGATCGTCACCCTGCCCACCCGCGCGGCCCTGCTCAAGCGCAACAACCCGCGGGTGGTGTTGCGCGATCCGCCGCTGGACATCCCGCCGCTGGAATTGAAGATGGCCTGGAGCCCCCTGTTGCAGCACAACCCTGCCAATAAATGGCTGCGCAAACTCATCGCGGATACGGCCCGGGAACTCGATGACAAGGCCCCCACCCCCTGAGGCGCGGGGCGAGCACTACATTCATGCTCCCTATGCCGACGATAAAAACGATAAATTGGCTAAATTAAGGTCACCTCCCTAGACTCGTTCGCTGGTCGTATCCAGCCCCTCAACAAGGACCTGCACCATGACTGATCGTATCCAGCGCGGCGGCCTCCGGGTCGCCCCGGTACTATGCGAACTACTCGAAGCGGACATCGCCCCGGGGACCGGAGTCACCGCGCAACAGTTCTGGCAGGGGCTGGAAGCCATCGTAAACGAATTGGCGCCGCGCAACCGCGAGCTGCTGGCCACGCGGGATAAACTGCAGGCACAGATAGACGCCTGGCACCGCGCCAACCCGGGCGCGGGCTATGATCGGGTCGCCTACAAGGCTTTCCTGCGCGAGATCGGTTACCTGCTGCCCGAGGGCGAGGACTTTGCCATCAGCACCGGGAACGTGGACCCGGAGGTGGCAACTCTCGCCGGGCCCCAGCTGGTGGTCCCGGTGATGAACGCCCGCTACGCCCTGAACGCCGCCAACGCGCGCTGGGGCAGCCTCTACGACGCCCTGTATGGGACCGATGTCATCCCCGAGGACGGCGGCGCGACCCGCAGCGGTCCCTACAACCCGGTGCGCGGCGCCAGGGTCATCGCCTATGCCCGGGATTTCCTCAACCGCCACTGCCCGCTCTCCACCGGTGATCACGGCGATGCCCGCTCCTACACCGTGGTGGCGGGCAAGTTACAGGTGGTGCTGGCGGACGGCCGCATCAGCGGCCTGGCGGACGCGGCGCAATTTTGCGGCTACAGCGGCGAGCCCAATGCGCCCGCCGGCATCCTGCTGCGCCACAACGGACTGCACCTGGAAATCCAGATCGACCCGGGCAGCCCCATCGGCGGCACTGACCCCGCCGGGGTGAAAGACCTGGTGCTGGAAGCGGCGCTGACCACCATCCAGGACTGCGAGGACTCGGTTGCCGCCGTCGATGCGCAGGACAAGGCGGTGGTTTATCGCAACTGGCTGGGACTGATGCGCGGCGACCTGGCGGACAGCTTCGACAAGGGCGGCAGGACCCTGACCCGCCACCTGAACCCCGACCGCGTGTTCACCGCGGCCGGCGGCGGCGAACTGGTGCTGCCGGGGCGGAGCCTGATGTTCGTGCGCAACGTGGGCCACCTGATGAGCAACGACGCCATTGTCGATCGCGAGGGGCGGGAAATCCCCGAGGGCATCATGGACGGCATGTTTACCGCCATGATCGCCCTGCACGACCTGCGCAAGGACGGCACCGCCAGTCGCAACTCGCGCCGGGGCAGCGTCTACATCGTCAAACCCAAGATGCACGGCCCGGAGGAAGTGACCTTCACCTGCACCCTGTTCGACCGCATCGAGGACGCCCTGGGCATGGCGCGCAATACACTCAAGGTGGGCATCATGGACGAGGAGCGCCGCACGACCGTCAACCTGAAGGAGT
>CAYTDW010000217.1:0-5444 GCA_964436585.1 uncultured Halioglobus sp.
CCGCCCGGCGGCTGAACGCCACCTACGAAATCGTGCTCGAGGCCCTCGACTGGAGTGGCATCACGGCGACCTTCCGCCAGGATCTGTTCCGTACAATGCTTGCCGCCTATATCGAGGCCGGTGGGGTGATAGATGGCGATTCAATCGAAGCGTCCTTTCACTGTATTCTGGGGGACTGGCTCAACTGGTTGCTGTTCAACGTGGGCCGTGGCACTGACCGGGCGGACGTGGAAGAGCACGCCACAGGAACAGGGCAGGTTGATCTGGCCCTGGCGGCCATTATGCGGCTCGAACGGCTGTTGCCGGGTTTGCTGGTGACCGCGCAACAGGCGTGTGCGGATCCGGCGGCGGGACATGCATGTTTGACCTGAGTGCCTGCCATGTCGAACGCGCCCCGGGCGGCGATTACCTGGTCAGTTGGCACCTGTCCAAACCCGGGCAAAAAATCGCGGTCTATATGGCCGACAGCCCGGATCGATTCTACGCGGGCACCGACTTTGGCAGCCCGGTCGCCTGGAGCACAGAAGAGAAACTTCTGGTAGCAAACCCTGACAGGGAAGTGAGGCACTATTTCTACCTCGAGTCCGAGCGGGGTGAGGGCGTCATACTGGCCGAACGCCAACTGAGCCTGCAGGGGACGCCGAATTTCCGCGACCTGGGAGGTTACGAGGCCCGCGATGGGCGCCGCCTGAAATGGGGCAAGCTCTATCGCTCGAGTAAATTGTCCGCGCTGACCGAGGTTGATGCCAGGTATGTCCATCGCCTGGGTTTGACCCTGATATGCGATTTCCGCCAGGTGGTGGAGCAGCAGTTGGAGCCAACCCGCCTGGCGGCTGAACATGCGCCCGTGCTCGCCAGCCTGCCGGTCGCGCCGGGCAGTTCGCACAATTTCATCGAGAACCTGCACAGGGGCATCATCGCGGTCGAGGACGCCGCGGGCTTCATGGAAGAGATGAACAGGGACATGGTTATCAACCAGATGCCCCGCTACGCTGAAATGTTCCAGTTACTGCTGGCGGGGGACCAACCCCTGCTGATTCACTGCGCCTCGGGGAAGGATCGCACCGGGGTTGGCGCCGCCCTTATCCTGGATGTGCTCGGCGTGGGCGAGGAGACGATCGTCAATGACTATCTGCTGACCAATCGCTACCTGCCCATCGACCGGGAGCTTGAACGCCTGTCCGGGGAGTTTACCGACCAGACTGGCGCGGCGATTTCGCAGGAAGTGCTGAGGCCCATGCTGGAACTGCGCCCGGAGTACATCCGGGCCTGTTTTGATGAGATAAGGAAGCGCTATGAAAACAGGGAGCATTTTTATGAATCGGCCCTGTCCCTGGATAAGGCCCGGATCGAAAAACTGAAGGACCGCTATCTTCACTAGCGTCCTGGACGTCAGCCCTTGAAGTAGCGATCAGTTTCCCGCTTCACGACTTTCGACAGGATCAGTAGCGCGATCAGGTTGGGAATCGCCATCATGCCATTCATGAGGTCGGAGAAGTTCCACACGAACTCCAGTTTCATCATCGCTCCGACGATGACTGCGGACACGAATACGACCCGGTAGATGCGGATGGCACGCCCCCCCGCCAGGTATTCGACCGCCTTCTCGCCGTAATAGCTCCAGCCCAGCAGGGTGGAGTAGGCAAACAGCGCCGTGGCGATCGCCACAATGATTGCCCCGGACGGCCCCAGTGTCTGGGCGAAACTGAGACTGGTGAGTTGTCCCGCGCCGACGCCCTCGGTCCAGGGCGTGGCGGTCAGGATCACCAGAGCAGTCATGCTGCACACGACCAGGGTGTCGATAAAGGTTTGCGTCATGCTCACCAGCGCCTGGGTGACC
The DNA here is from genome assembly GCA_964436585.1 of uncultured Halioglobus sp. Taxonomy (GTDB): domain Bacteria; phylum Pseudomonadota; class Gammaproteobacteria; order Pseudomonadales; family Halieaceae; genus JARRPM01. The sequence goes on from CAYTDW010000217.1 coordinate 1,841, forward strand.
GGATCTTTGGTGCGCGCTGCCGCCGCCGCGATTGGCGCCGAGCCGAGGCCAGACTCGTTGGAAAACACGCCCCGCGCAACGCCGTAGCGGATCGCCGCTGCCACCGCCGCGCCGGCGAAGCCGCCTCCCGCCGCGATCGGGTTGAACGCGTGGTGGAAAATCAGCCACAGCGCGTGCGGTATCTCGCTGGCGTTGACCGCCAGTACCACCAGTGCCGTCCCCATGTAGCCGATGATCATGAAGGGCACCAGCAGGGAGGTGAAGCGACCGATGGAGCGGATGCCGCCCAGTATGACCAGGCCGGTCAGCAGCATCAGCACGACACCGGTGACCCAGGGCTCGATATTGAAGGTGGACTCGAAGATGCCGGCCACCGCGTTGGCCTGGGTCATGTTGCCGATGCCGAAAGCCGCCAGGGCAGTGAAGAGTGCGAAAAACCAGCCCAGCGTGGGCAGGTTCGCCCCCTTGGCCAGGTAATACATCGGGCCGCCGCGCATGCCGTGCTCGCCGTGTTCCCGGTATTTCACCGCCAGCACTGCCTCGGCGTACTTGGTCGCCATGCCCACCAGGCCAGTCATCCACATCCAGAACACCGCGCCTGGCCCGCCCAGGGTGATGGCGGTGGCCACCCCGACAATATTGCCGATGCCCACCGTTGCCGCCAGTGCCGTCATCAGGGCGGCGAAGTGGCTTATGTCGCCGGCGTGGGCGTGGTCCTTCTGGAAAATCAGCCGGAAAGCGTGGGGCAGGACACGAAACTGCATGCCCTTCAGCAGGATGGTAAGGTACAACCCCGTGCCCACCAGTAAGATCAGCATGGGCGGCCCCCATACCCAGCCCGACAGGGTGGAAACCAGTGATTCGATCGCCTGCATCAGTTACTTCTCCCCTGCGAGGGCCGGGATTCAGGTTCCAGCCCCGGCGGAGGCTGGTATGCGATTTGCCGCCAGGTCATTGGGCGGATTCCTGACACAACGGGTGCCGGCGGGATGGTAGATGTACGCCACGCAGCCGTTGCAGTTGTCGCAGCCCGATTCGGCCAGCTCGCCGCTGCGGAATTTATTGACCAGGGCCGGGTCGTGCAGCAGGGCGCGCGCCAGCACCACGCAGTCGAAGCCTTCGGCCACCGCCTGCTCGGCATTGGCCAGCGACTTGATTCCCCCCAGGTAGGCCAGCGGCAACTCCACCGCGGCGCGGATCCTGCGCGAATACTCGAGGAAATACATCTCCCGGAACTTGATGTCCGGTTCGCGCGAGGCGGCGGCCTTCATCATCAGCGCCGTCAGCCAGTCGCCCTGCTGCCGCAGCACCCGGCTGATTTCCTCCCGGTTCATCCGGCTGCCGAACATGAACCAGGTGGACTCCACGTTGCGCCCGCCGCTCAGTACCAGCATGTCGGCGCCGGCCGCCTGCAGTGCCTGCGCAGTGATCACGCCGTCCTCGACGCTGGCGCCGCGGCGGGTGCCGTCCGCCACATTGATTTTTGCCAGCACCGCGGTGGTGTCGCCCACCGCCTGCTTCACCGCCGCCAGTACCCGGGCCGGGAAGCGCACCCGGTTTTCCGGGGAGCCGCCGTACTCGTCCTGGCGGCGGTTGCTCAGCGGCGAGATAAACTGGTTCAGCAGGTAGCCGTGACCCATGTGCAGTTCCACCGCGTCAAACCCGGCCTCACGGGCAAGCCGGGCGGCGGCGGCGAACTCGGCGCTAACCCGCTCCATGTCAGCCGCGTTCATTGCGCGCTGGAGGAAATTGCCCTTGAGCATACCCGCCGGGTTGAAGCCGCCGGAGGAACTGATGGTGCGGCCCTTCACTTTCATGCCCGTAACAAAGGAGCCGCCGTGGGTGATCTGGGCGGAAATAGCCGCGCCGCCGGCGTGTACCGCCGCCGTCAGCGCGCGCAGGTCCGGCAGGATATCGGGGCGCATCCAGATCTGGTTGGGCAGGGTGCGCCCCTCGGGCGCCACGGCCATATAGGCGACGGTGGTCATGCCGACACCGCCCCTGGCGAGTTCACTGTGATGCTGCAGCAGTGCCCGGGTAGGTTTGCCATCCAGGCACATCGCCTCGTTGGCGCCGGACTTGATGAAGCGGTTGCGCAGGGTCAGGGGACCGATAGTGACCGGTTCGAAGGGTGATGACGCAGTGTTCACGGGGCCGGCCGGCTGATCGCGGGCTGTCGTCATCTACGGCGTTTTGACCTGGTTGAATTCGCCCTCGAAGCGGATGCTCACCTCGTCGCCGACCAGTGGCGGGGACAGCAGGTAAGTCATGCCGAAGGTCGAGCGCTTGAAGCTGCCGCGGGCGGAAAACCCGATCGCGCCCAGTGTGGACTGCATCGGGTGACTGGCGGTGGAGCCGACCACGGTGGCATCCAGTTGCACCGGGTGGGTTTGCCCGAGCAGGGTTAAATCACCGACGATCTGCAGAGCTCCCGGCGCGGTGGAGCGCACCTGGGTGGAGCGGAAGGTGATTTCCGGGAACTTGCCCGCGTTGAAAAACTTGTCGCTCTGTGCAAGGTCCTCGTCCCAGCTCGAGAATTTTGAGTCCGCGTGGGAAGCCTTGTAGTCAGCGGGGTAATCGGTGCGTATCGAGGCGGGATCGATGGTCGCCTCGACCGAGGATTTTCCGGGTTGCGCCGGGTCGTATTGCAGCAGCACCTTGTAGCTGGTGAAACGCGCCACGTAATTTGACAGCCCCAGGTGATTGACGCTGAAACTCAGGCTGCTGTGGGTCGGGTCGATCTGGTATTGCCCCGCGGGCGCGCCGGCGTCAGCTGCCGCCTGCTCTGCCGCCAGGGCCGGTCCCGCCGCGAGGACCAGGGAGATGAACGTGCCGGCCAGGGCTGCAGCGGCGGCTGGGTATAGTGAAACTTGCATGGGTATTTCCTCTTGATTGACAGGCGGACACAGTATAACGACAACCGGGCGGAAAATGCTCGCGTCGCGGCACACCCGCGCCCGCTTGCTAGCGGCGGCTGGCCCGGATCATCAGGTTGCGCGGGGTCAGCCGGGGTTCGCAGAAGGTACCCACGCCGACGCGGTAACCCAGCTCGCCCAGGTAGAGCGCGCGGTCCAGCACCAGCCATAACTCCAGCGCCCGGCGCAGGCCATGGCGGGGCAACTCCATGCGGCTCACCCGGGCCAGGCGCTGCCAGCCCAGCTGCTCGAAGTGCGACCAGTCTGTTGTGGCCGGCACGGCGAGTCGCTTCAGGCTGGCCGCATGCCGGCAGAAATCGGCAAAGCTGCCGGCGAAGACCGCATCGGGAATGGAGGGCACAGGCAGGTACTCATCGGCGCCGCGCAGCTGGCGTTGGAGGATGTCGAAGCCGAGTCGCCAGGCGCTTTTTTTCTCTCGTCGTCGGGCGGCGGCAGCCGATGAGGTCACGGTCTCCTGCACGGCGAGCCGGCAATCATCCCGGCTCAGGGTCAGCCCGCAGGTTTTTCCGGCGCGCGAGAACGGGCTGTAGCGGGCGCTGGCGCTAAGGTGGTAGCAGCAGGGTGACAGGTGCAGGCTGTGCATCCGGCCGGCGGCCACCAGCTCGATCAGGCGGCGATGGAGGTCACCGCAGGCATGCAAAGCCACCGCGTGGCGTGCCTGCCCGGCG
>CAYTDW010000218.1:0-5443 GCA_964436585.1 uncultured Halioglobus sp.
TCACGCCCGGTGCAGCTTCCTGGTTATCTCGTTTTCCACCGACTGGCGCTTCTCGCCGCAGCGCTCCAGGGAAATCGTGAATGCGCTCATCGCGGCGGACCGCCCAGTCACCTATGCCGAGATCGAGGCCGATGAAGGCCACGATGCCTTCCTGCTGCCGATTCCGCGCTACCTGAATGTGTTTTCGGCCTACATGCGCCGGGTGGGCACCTGATGCGACTCGATCTCACCCATATCCAGCGTTGGATCGAGCCCGGTTCCCGGGTGCTTGACCTCGGCTGCGGCAATGGTGAATTCCTGCAACTGCTGCAGGATCAGCGCCAGGTGCGCGGCACCGGCATCGAAATCGACGAGCAGGAGATCACCTCTGCCATCGCCCGCGGCCTCAATATCGTCGAGCAGAATCTCGACCAGGGCCTGGCAAACTTTCCTGACCAGAGTTTTGACACCGTGGTGATGGCACATGCCCTGCAGGCCGTACACTACCCGGATAGGGTGCTGGACGAGATGCTGCGAATCGGGCGGGAGGGTATCGTGACCTTCCCCAATTTCGCCCACTGGCGCTGCCGTCTCTATCTCGGCACCCGGGGCAGGATGCCGGTATCAAAGTTCATGCCCTACCACTGGTACGACACCCCGAACATCCATTTCTGTACGGTGAAGGATTTTGAGGCGCTGTGTGAACAAAAAAATATCCGCATACTGGCCCGGGACGTGGTGGGAAATACCGAGCGGCAACCGCTGCTGGCCACCGCCTGGCCCAACCTGTTCGCCACCACGGCGATCTACCACATTACCCGCTGATATGGCCGCGCTCGCCAGGTTCGCTCTGCTGCTGCTGGCCCTCCTGGGCGCCAGCGGCACGGCCGTGGCCCAGCAATCGAAAATGTTCGGACCCTACGAGCTGCATTACAGCGTGGTCAACACCACCTTCCTGCAGGCGGATGTGGCAGCCGCCTATGGCATCGTGCGCGGCAAGAATCGCGGCATCGTCACGCTGGCGGTGCGGGAGCACCTGGACCAGGGCAGCGAAACCCGGGCCATGCTGCTGCAGGGGCGCACCTGGGACCTGATCCAGAACCAGCCCCTGGAATTTCAGGAGATTCGCGAGGGCTCGGCGGTTTACTACGTCGCCGAGTTCAAGTTCATCAATGAGGAGTGGCGGTTTTTCGAAGTGACCTTCCGGCCCGAGAGCGCCGACCAGACCCATACCTTCCAGTTCAAGCACCAGCTCTACGTCGAGCAGTGAGCAGTCGCCGACAGGATCGGGTAGTGGTGCTGGCCAGCGGCAACGCCGGCAAGCTGCGGGAACTGGCCGGCATACTGGCGCCGCTGGGGCTGGAGCTGGTGTCTCAGGACCAGTTCAAGGTGCCCGAGATTGAAGAGACGGGTCTCAGCTTTGTCGAGAACGCCATCATCAAAGCCCGGGCGGCCTGCGAGTTCAGCGGCTGTCCGGCTATCGCCGATGACTCAGGCCTCGAAGTGGATTACCTCAAGGGTGAGCCGGGCATCCACTCGGCCCGCTATTCCGGCGGTGGCGACGCCGCCAACAATGCCAGGCTGCTGGCCGCGCTGGGTGATCTGCCCCCCGAGCAGCGCAGCGCCCGTTTCCAGTGCGCCCTGGTCTATATGCGCCACGCGCTCGACCCCATGCCCCTGGTCTGCCAGGCCAGCTGGGAGGGCCGAATCCTCGACGCGCCGCGGGGCGAAAACGGGTTCGGCTACGATCCCCTGTTCTACGTGCCCGAGTACCGCTGCAGCTCGGCCGAACTTGCGCCCGAGCTGAAAAACCGCATCAGCCACCGGGCCCGCGCCAGCGCTTTGTTGCTCGAGGCCCTGCGCCAGCACTGATGCAGCCGCCGCCCCTCGCTCTGTATATCCACCTGCCCTGGTGTGAGCGCAAATGCCCCTACTGCGATTTCAACTCCCACGAGGCCCGGGTAATTCCGCAGGAGGAGTACGTGGACGCGCTGTTGCGCGACCTCGAGGGCGATCTGGAACTCGCACGCAATAGGCCGGTGGAAACACTGTTTATCGGTGGTGGCACGCCCAGTCTGTTTTCCCCCGGGGCAATATCCCGCCTGCTGGCGGGCATCGGCTCGCTGCTGCAGTTATCCCCCGGCCTGGAAGCCACCATGGAGGCCAACCCCGGCAGCGCCGAGGCCGGTAAATTCGCCGGCTTTCGCGCCGCGGGGATCAATCGCCTCTCCCTCGGCATCCAGAGTTTCGACGATGCCTGCCTGCAGGCCCTGGGCCGCGTGCACAACAGCGACCAGGCCCGGGCGGCGATCGAGTATGCCCGGGCGGCGGGCTTCGCCAGTTTCAACATCGACCTGATGCACGGACTCCCGGGGCAGAGCGCAGCAGCAGCCGAGACGGATTTGCGCACGGCGCTGGCCTTCGCCCCGCCCCACCTGTCCTGGTACCAGTTGACCATCGAGCCCAACACCGTATTCCACAAGCGACCGCCGAAGCTGCCGTCGGAGGACGCGCTGGCGGATATCCAGCAGGCGGGGGAAGCATTGCTGGCGGCGGCCGGTTACGGTCAATACGAGGTATCCGCCTACAGCAGGCCGGGTTTTCGCTGCCGCCACAACCTCAACTACTGGTCATTCGGCGACTACCTGGGTATCGGCGCCGGGGCCCACGGCAAGATCACCGGCGAAGACGGGCGCATCCGGCGCTACCACAAGACCCGCCAACCCGTGGACTACCTCGCAGCGTGCTCCGGCACTTTCACCGCCGGCAGCCGTGAGCTGGAGCGCGCGGACATCGTCGGCGAGTTCATGCTCAACGCCCTGCGGCTCAACGAGGGTTTCACCCGCACATTGTTCGAAGCCCGTACCGGCCTGGATATCGCAGTGATCGAACCCCATTTGCTGAAGCTGCAGGAGCGGGACCTGCTGGAGTGCGACGACCGCATCCGGGCGAGCGCCCTGGGCCGACGCTTCCTGGATAGCGTGATCGCGGAGTTTTTTCCCGGCTGATCGTCGGCTTCGACCAGCGCAGGACCTGGAGCGGCGGCGGCACGGAGCGCTACTGTGCCCACTGGCTGAACTGGAAGTGCGGCATCGCCCTGGTGGTGAAGGCCATTGAAGCGGTGGCGAACACCATGGACAAAAATGATGAGGAAAACTATTCCGCGGAATCGTCCACCGCAGTGCTGTGTCACCTCGCACCATCTGTAACCGCAAGTACCTGCATCACCCGGTGGCAGGACGAGAGCTGTGACTACGGCATGGCGATTGATGTATTGTTGTGGAGAGATTCCCCGGTAGCTCCGGGTGACGTTGTTCCAGGTATTGTCTGCTACGGCGGTCAGCCGCCCTGAGGCATTCCAGGCCGTTTTTTCCACGGAAATACCGCAACAAAAGTTTCAGCCTTCCGTTATCGGGTTGTTTTAACACAGCTTTCACCATGACAGCGACGTAGGTCGACTGATCGAAACAGGTGAAAGGCTTAGAGTTCATTTTCGCTACCTACGGGCAAACTCCGCGATAGGCTGCCAAGTGGTTGTTGTGCATGTTGTTTTAGCTTTTAATGGATCCACGCAAGCGGAGCTATACGGAATGGAGAGCAACATGCACGTCCGTAGAAGGTACTGAGCTCTCAAGGAGACTTATGCAGACATTCGCCCTTGTCTTAAGGCTTTCAGCCCCGGTGTTTCTGCTGGTTGGCGCGCTTCACTTGGCGCTTGGTGTCGGTGCCGATGTCTTGTTAGGTGCCAAGCTCACTGCGGGGGCAGTTGCAGACCCGGCCCTTGATAGTCAAAACCGTTTCTATGGCGTGTCTTTTACGCTATACGGCGTTCTCCTTCTGCACTGTGCTTCCAACATTCCAAAATACGCAACTGTGCTTCGTTGTGTGTTTTGGGTTTTCTTTGCTGCTGGCGTTGCGCGCCTGGTTTCCATTGCCATTCACGGAATCCCGCCCCCGTTGGTTCTTGCTTTGCTGGCCAGCGAGTTAACACTCCCGCCTATTCTCGCCTGGTGGTTGGGGCGTGTAATGCGAGTGGAAAGTGAGAGCTGACAAATCAAGGCAGCAAGGGCCTACGGCCGCCGGGCCTCGTAAGATCCACACCGTTCGGACGACTCATGTTTGATCACGTCATGTTCGGAGTTAGCGATTATGCAGCCAGCAAGGCTTTTTTTCTCAAGGCACTCGAACCGCTCGGTGTAGTTGCCATCTCGGAGGGACCGCTCGGCCTCGAGCTTTGCCGTCCAGACAGCAAATCCTCACTGTGCATCCGTCGCATCGAGGAAAAGGCGACACATCTCCACTTGGCCTTCACGGCCGAGAATCGCCGGCAAGTCGAGGCCTTCTACCGCGCGGCTCTGGAGGCAGGTGGCAAAGACAATGGTGCACCTGGTCTACGCCCCCACTACCACGCGAACTACTATGCTGCTTTTGTCATTGGCCCGGACGGGCACAACATTGAAGCGGTTTGCCACGAGCCCGAGGCCTAATCCTTCGGTCAAGGGGGCAGTGTGCCGCCGCACAATCTGGACGTGTATGTGAACTTAGGCCCGTCACCGGGGCACAGTAATGCAAGTAACAAACTGCTGCAAATCGACAATGCCCGCTAAGCAAGGACGTTATGTCGCATGAAGACCCTAACCGCATCGCACTGCATCCTGGAACCCCTGGTCGCCGCGCACGCACAAGAGATGTTCTCTGTTCTGTGCGACCCGGCAATCTATGAGTTCGAGAACTCACCGCCAATCAGCGAAGAGTGGCTCACGCAGCGCTACCAACGGTTGGAAAGTCGCAGCTCGGGTGACGGCACGGAACAGTGGCTCAACTGGGTAATTCGCCTTCCCGGCGGTAAGCTCGCAGGGTACGTGCAGGCTACCGTTCTGCCAGATCAAACCTCGTTTGTAGCCTACGAACTTAACAGTCTGTACTGGCGTCAGGGCATCGGCAGCAGCGCGGTAGGAGAGGTGCTGCGAGAATTGCAGGAGAACTATGGCGTCAACATGTTCTTCGCAGTCCTGAAGGCGAAGAATTATCGCTCGGAGGGCATGCTGCGCAAGCTTGGCTTCGTCCCGGCCGGAGAAGAGGAAGAGGCTCGGTATCGAGACGCACCTGACGAAATTGTCATGGTCAAGGCAAGTTCAGGTGCCGCGAGTGCGGCCTGAGCCCTCACTCCAGCGAAGCTCGAACGCCAGGACAGCTGCGCCTGAACACCAGGTCCCACACCCCGTGCCCCAGGCGCTCGCCGCGCAGCTCGAATTTGGTCAGGGGGCGGTGCTCCGGGCGCGGCGCGAACTGGCCGGGCCCACAGGTATTCTCGAGCCCACCGGCAGCGCCGAGGACCTCCAGCATCTGCCGGGCATAGTTCTCCCAGTCGGTGGCCAGGTGAAGAGTGCCGCCGGGCTTCAGTTTCGCGCTGAGCAGGGCGACGAATGGCGGCTGGATCAGGCGGCGCTTGTTGTGCTTCTTC
>CAYTDW010000219.1:0-5443 GCA_964436585.1 uncultured Halioglobus sp.
CCTGGTCGGACTTGCCATCGAGCTGCCCGGCCATGGTCGGTATGGGGCGCAGGCCATCGCGAATATCCCGCAACTGCTTGAACAGGTATTTCTCACCCTGGCCCGCCAGTTTCGGAAAGGTGGGCACGGCGCTGTTGCCGTCAGGGCCATGACAGGCCGCGCAGGCCGCAGTCAGGGGCTTGCCCGCGGCCGCATTGCCGGCAAGACTGGGGTCCGCGGTAAAACCGGTTGGCGCCCAGCCCAGTGCAAGGCTGAACAGGATTGCGACTCTTTTCATGTCAGTTCCAGCTAGATCGTTGGCGCAAGGCCGGTTACTTGGCGGGCGCACTCATATACTGGATGAGGGCGGTATAGTCTGCATCGGTACAGTCAAAACACATGCCCTTGGGCGGCATGGCATTGAGGCCGGCATTCACAGACGCCAACAGCGCGTCCATACCCTTGGCCATGCGCGGAGCCCAGGCTTCCGCATCGCCGGTCTTGGGTGCGCCGGCGACGCCGGCATCGTGGCATACCTTACAGCTCTTGTCGTACTTCGCCATATCGGGTTGGGCAAAGGCGGTAGCGGCGGACAGGACCATAACAAGGGCGAGCAACAATTTCATAATAAGACCTCAGACAAGGTTGGGGGATGTGTCCCGGCGCGCATTTTACAACGGGAGAAAATTGGCTGTGGCATTATATACGAGATGCTACCACCAAAAAAGGCAGTACCCACCGATGTCTGACACCGCCCCCGACCCCACCCCGGCGGCGCCCAACTACCGCAGGGCGACCTATCTCACCAGTGCGGCCAAGCTCTCCCAGTGCCCGCCGGATGAGGGCTGGGAGGTCGCTTTCGCCGGTCGGTCAAATGCGGGTAAATCCAGTGCAATCAATAGCTTGACTGGCAACAGCAAGCTCGCCAAGACATCCCGCACCCCCGGTCGGACGCAACTGATAAATTTCTTCGAGCTGAGCGCGCAGCAGCGGCTGGTCGACCTGCCCGGTTACGGATATGCCAAGGTGCCCCTGGCGATCAAGCGCGAGTGGACCAAACAACTGGAAAATTACCTGCAACAGCGGCGCTGCCTGCGGGGCCTCATCCTGCTGATGGATGTGCGCCACCCGCTGCAGGCCTTTGACCGCCAGATGCTGGACTGGGCGCTGGCGGCGACGATGCCGGTGCACATCCTGCTGACCAAGGCCGACAAGCTCAAGAAGGGGCCTGCCACCAGCGCCCTGTTAAAACTGCGCGCGGAACTCGAGCCGCACGGTCGCCTGGTCAGTGCGCAGCTGTTTTCCGCGCTCAAGCACAGTGGACACGAACAACTGCTGGCGGTGCTGGATAACTGGTTGACGGCGGTGGACATAAAAAACCCGGTTGCCGTATAGGGGTCCGGCAGCCGGGAGGAGAAAAAGTCTCTGGGGAAAGAGACTTCTGGCGGGGTGGCACATGGAGAGAAACCACCCCGCGGGGGTGTAGCGCTCGCTACAGTTAGTGAGACTGACCTGCCCGGGAAAAGTTCCGCCGGCGCCTGAAAAATATTCTGCCGGCCCCCCTGCCCGGATCAGTGCGCCTCGTCCCAGTTGGCGCCGGCGCCGGCCTCCACCAACAGGGGGACGGCCAGCTCCGCGGCGCTGGACATCAGCCTGCAGATTTTCTCACTCACCGCGTCCACTTCCCCGGCAGCCACTTCAAAAACGAGTTCGTCGTGGACCTGCATGATCATCCTGGCCGGAGGCGCAGCTTCCTGCAGCCAGTTGTCCACCGCCAGCATGGCCAGCTTGATGATATCCGCGGCAGTGCCCTGCATGGGGGCATTGATCGCGGTGCGCTCGGCCGCCTGCGCCAGCATCTTGTTGCGGGCGTTGATCTGCGGCAGGTGCAGCCTGCGGCCAAACAGGGTTTCCACGTAACCCTGTTCCCGCGCCAGCGCCCGGGTGCGATCCATATACTGCTGCACGCCCGGGTAACGCTCGAAGTAGCGATCGATGTACTGCTGCGCTTCCTTGCGTCCCAGGTGCAGCTGGCGGGCCAGGCCAAACGCTGACATCCCGTAGATCAGGCCGAAATTGATCGCCTTGGCCTTGCGCCGCTGGTCCCCGGACACTTCGTCCAGGTCGACCTCGAATACTTCGGCGGCGGTGGCCCGGTGCACATCCTGCCCCTCCCGGAACGCCATGAGCAGCCCGGGGTCAGCCGAGAGGTGCGCCATGATGCGCAATTCGATCTGGGAATAATCAGCCGCCAGGATGCGGTAGCCCTGCGGGGCGATAAACGCCCGGCGGATGCGCCGCCCCTCCTCGGTGCGGATGGGAATGTTCTGCAGATTGGGGTCGGATGAGGACAATCGGCCGGTGGCCGCCACCGCCTGGTGATAGGAGGTATGCACGCGACCGGTGCGGGGATTGATCATCTCGGGCAGCTTGTCCGTGTAGGTGGACTTTAACTTGCTCAAGCTGCGATGTTCGAGCAACAAATGGGGCAGGGGGTAGTCGAGGGCCAGCTCCGCCAGCACCTCCTCCGCCGTTGACGCCGCGCCCGTCGGGGTTTTCTTTATGACCGGCAGGCCGAGCTTTTCGAACAGGATTTCCCCCAGCTGCTTCGGTGAGCCCAGGTTGAACGCCTCTCCCGCCAGTTCGTGGGCCCTGCCCTCCAGCTCCGCCAGCCGCGCCCCCAACTCCACGCTCTGGGCCGCCAGCAACTCGCGGGAAATCAACGCGCCCTGGCGCTCGAGCCGCGACAACAGGGGCACCAGCGGCATCTCGATGTCGCCAAATACCCTGGCAGGGCCAGGCTGCTCCACCAGCCGGGGCCAGAGTGTTCGATGCAGGCGCAGGGTGATATCCGCATCTTCCGCCGCGTAGGGCCCGGCCTGCTCCAGCTTGATCTGGTTGAAGGTCAGCTGCTTTGCGCCCTTGCCGGCGATATCCTCGAAGTGAATGGTTTTGTGGCCGAGGTACTTGAGGGCCAGGCTGTCCATATCGTGGCGGGTGGCGGTGGAGTCGAGCACATAGGACTCCAGCATGGTGTCAAAGCGTATGCCCCGCAGCGTGACGCCGTGGTTGGCGAGGACGCTGGCATCGTATTTGAGGTTCTGGCCCACCTTGGCCCTGTGCTCATCCTCCAGCAAGGGCTGCAGCTGGGCCAGCACCACGTCCCGGTCCAGCTGCGCAGGCGCGCCCAGGTAGTCGTGGGCCAGGGGCACGTAGGCCGCCCGCCCCGGCTCCAGCGCGAAAGAGACGCCGACGATCCGCGCCTCCATGTAGTCCAGGCTGGTGGTCTCCGTATCGAAGGCAAACAGCTGGGCCGCGCGCAATCGCTCCAGCCAGCCGTCCAGCGCCTGCTGGCTGGTGACGATGTCATAGTCCACCGCCATGGCCTCCACCTGACCGGGCTCGCCCGGGGCCGCCAGCAGATCCTCCAGCCAGGACCTGAACTCCATCCGGGTATACCAGTGGACCAGCTGTTCGCGGTCCGGCTCGGCATTGTGCAGCTGCTCCGGGGTGAGCTCGAGGGTGACATCCGTCTTGATCGTGGCGAGCGCGTAGGACATGTAGGCCTTGTCCTTTTCCGCCTGCAGTTTCGCCGCCATGGTTTTGGCGCCGCGCAAGGGCAGTGCGGCGACTTTATCCAGGTCGGCGTAGATGGCATCCAGGCCACCCAGCCCCTGCAGCAAACCCAGCGCGGTTTTCTCTCCCACGCCGGGCACCCCGGGTATGTTGTCGGATTTATCGCCCATCAGCGCCAGCAGGTCGATCACCAGGCGTGGGGGGATGCCGAACTTCTGCTCCACCCCGGCCACGTCCAGCACGGTATCGGTCATGGTATTGACCAGGGTGATGTGCTCATCCACCAGCTGTGCCATGTCCTTGTCACCGGTGGATATGACCACCGGGCGGCCCCGGGCGGCGGCCTGGCGGGCGAGGGTGCCGATCACGTCGTCCGCCTCCACCCCTTCCACGCACAGCAGCGGCAGCCCCATGGCCCTGACGATGGCGTGGATCGGCTCGATCTGTTCGCGCAACTCGTCCGGCATCGGCGGTCGCTGGGCCTTGTACTGGGGAAACATGTCGTCCCGGAAGGTCTTGCCCTTGGCATCGAACACGACCGCCAGCGGGCTGTCCGGGTAATCCTTGTGCAGGCGCCGAATCATGCTGATAACGCCCTTGACCGCCCCCGTCGCCTGGCCGGCGGAGTTGGTCAGGGGAGGCAGCGCGTGGAAGGCGCGGTAGAGATAGGACGAGCCGTCAACCAGCACAATCGGAGTTTGGTCTGTGCTCATAAGTTGCCTGTCGCAGCCTGCTAGTGTTGCCGGTCCCACATCGCCCGGGCCGATCGATAGGTCAGCTTCATCTTGGCCATGTCCAGGGGCGCCTTGAAAAAACCGTGGTAATCGCCACGCGGGTTGATCAGCACCACATTGGCGCTGTGGTCCACCAGGTAGTTGTCGCCCTCGCCCATGACCTTGCGAAAGGGCGTGTTGAGGGCGGTGGCGAAGCGGTGGATATCGAGAAACTCACCCGTCACCCCGATGAAATCGGGATTGAAGTAGGGCAGATAGCCAGCCAGTTGTTCGACCGTATCCCGGGCCGGGTCGACAGTCACCATGACCACCTGGGTGTCCTCTGCCTCGGTTCCGTCCAACTGGCCCATCAGCTCGTTGAGAAAGCTCATGGTGGTCGGACACACATCGGGACAATAGGTAAAACCGAAAAACACCAGGGTCCACTTGCCCTGCAGGCTGGCGTTATCAAAGGGCTTGCCCCGATGATCCAGCAGGGCCAGCTGGCCGAAATTTCGGGGGGTCTGTAGCAGGTACAGGCCATTTATCTTCATTTCCTCATCGGTGAGGATTCTGGGCATCTGGATGCGGTGGACAAAGCCCGCCACGATGATGGTGATGAAAACCGCCAGCGCCAGGACTGTGAGCCTGATGCCGCGGGTCTGCCGCCCGCTCTGGGTATCCTGGTTTGTCACAGGCTGCTCACCGGAAACAGGTAGTGGTCAACAAGCATAATTATAAAGAGGGCCATGAGGTAGATTATCGAGTACCTGAAGGTTTCCATGGGCGCATTCGGGTTCCTGTCGCGTATCAGTTCGACAGCCCAGTACAGAAATCCGGCTCCCAGCACAACCGCCCCCAGCAGGTACAGGGGCCCGCTCAATCGCGTCGCGAAGGGCAGCAGGGTTATCAGGAACATGATCACGGTGTACAGCAGGATATGCAATTTGGTAAATGCCACCCCGTGAGTCACCGGCAGCATCGGGATATTCACGGCGGCATATTCTTCCCGGCGATGGATTGCCAGCGCCCAGAAGTGGGGTGGGGTCCAGGCGAATATAATCAGCGCCAGCAACAGTCCATGCCCACCGACCTGGCCGGTCACCGCGGTCCAGCCGAGCACGGGCGGCGCGGCGCCGGCCAGGCCGCCGATCACGATGTTCTGGGGGGTCGCG
>CAYTDW010000220.1:0-5421 GCA_964436585.1 uncultured Halioglobus sp.
AACTTTGGCTGCGCTAGCCTTTTTGGCTTTGGCTTTGGCTTTGGCTTTGGCTTTGGCTTTTGGCCCGGCCTTCGGCTTCGGTTTCACTCCGGCTTTGGTTTCGGACCGGGCTTTCTTGCTGGCGCTGGACCGGGCTTTCCTCACCGCAGCGCCCGCGCCCGCTGCCTGTTCCTCGGGCTGGCCCAGCGCCCGGGCGAACATATTGCGCACCTCGCGCACATGCTCGTTCAGGTCTGCAACACGCCAGCCGCTGGTATCTACCGGTGGCAGCACCTGCACATCCACCGTGGCGGCGCGAAACACGAAGTCACCCTTGGGAGCAACATCCCCCGCATTGCGAATCACAATGGGTACGATAGGGACCCCGGCCTGCATCGCCAGGTGGAAGGCGCCTTTCTTGAAGGGCGCGAGCCGCGGGGATACGGTGCGCGTGCCCTCGGGGGCCAGCACCACGGACTTGCCCTCGTGCTTCATGGCATCCACCAGGGGCGCCATGGACTCGATCGCATTCTTCGCGTTCGCCCGGTCGATGAAAACCACGCCCCCCAGCTCCAGTACCTTGCCCAGGATCGGCGTCTCTTTCTTGATCTCCTGCTTGCCCACACCGGCGATATCGCGGCGCAGCAGCTTGGCGATAATGATGATATCCGCCTTGCTCTGGTGGTTGAAGATAAAGACCGCGGGACGCCGCGACCACAGGTGTTCCTCGCCGCTGACGTTCAGGTCCATGCCGATCAGGGCGCTGGCGGTGTCGGCAAACAGGGAAAAAGCAAAATTCTGGGATTCACGGCGGGAGCCGGTGAGCGCCAGGATGGGCAGGCCCGCCACAAAGGATGTCACCAGGCTACTGGTGGCGGCGACCGAGCGGACGTACTGGCCGATACCGGGGCGGCCGCGGCTGCCGAAACGGACGACGGGCCAGCCCCGCTCCCCGGCGATTTTCGCCAGTTTTCCACTGGGGTTCAGGGCGCGGGGGTGGCCGACCCGTTCCAGCAACAGCAGGTCGTCGGTACTGTCGGAGTAAAAAAAACTGCGGGCGAGATCTGCGCCGGTGCGTTGCGCCAGGCTCTCGGCCGCATCCACCTTGCCCTGGCCGAAACACAGGGGCTTCACCGCGTGGCCGGTGAACCTGCCCTCGCGCACTTCCAACTGGCTGCACAACACATGTTCGATGCCCAGGTCGGCAGCGGCGGGTTCCACCTGGTAGGGTGTGGCGGAGGAGATGATGGCCACGGTGTGCCCCCTGGCGATATGAGCGTCCACCAGGGCGCGCGATTCCGGATAGATCAGGCGGGCAATCTGTTTGGTGTAGAGCTGCGCGCCCACTTCGTTGTAGGTGCTCTCCTCGATGCCCCGCATGAACTGGGCATTGACCGCCATCAGGCCGGAGAAACCCAGGTTGCCAAGGCCGAAGCTGGTCATGGCAGCGACGATCTCCGCCAATTGGCGCGGCGACAGCTCGCCGCGCCTGACCTGTTCCCTGATAAAGCTGGTGGCGGAGTAGCCCGCGATGATGGTGCCGTCGAAGTCGAAGATCGCCGCGACCTGCGGCCCGCGGGGCGACGCGTTGATGTCCTGCAGTAGCTTCTGGATGGTGCTCATGGCCGCTCCCTCAATTGTCTCGAGAGCATAACCGATAAATCGAATTTTGTTATAGCCACGGGGCCATCGCTACCGGCACACCCGGTAAAGCGGGGTGGGCTCTCCTGCCTCACGCGATGTACCGCACATCCTGTGCATAAAAAAAAGCCGCCGGGCCGGAGGCCGCGACGGCGTGTCGAGGGCAAGGCATTTTTTCTTTTCTACCCAGGCATTTTTTCCGGCCCGCTACCGGAACACGTCCCCTGGCCTCAAACATCTCTGACCAATGTTTGCTCGCTTCCCCCAAGCGGTGTGCGCGGATTTCAGCAAACCCACCATTTCATGGCTGGTGGACTCTCGACCGCCACAAACCGAGTATAGGGGGCGGGAGGGGATACACAAGAAATTCCCGCATGACATTTTATTATTTCATACCATAACCAATAGTTATTTCAAGGTGACTGTACCGGTGTTGCCCGGCAGGGGCTACACTGCTGGCTTTCGCTGGCTGTGAGACCGGGTATCAACATGGGTATAAAGCGCAGGCAACTTCTCGGACTGGCGGCCGCGACGGCCGGCGCACCCCTGCTGGCAGCCTGTAGCGGGGACAAGCCGGTGGTCGCCCCTGACACTCGTTTCCCGATCGGCCCGTTTGGCGCCGATTCCACCGCCGAGGAGGTCACCGCCGGCCTCGACCTGAGCGGTCGCACCGCCCTGGTGACCGGCTGCACCTCGGGCCTGGGCTACGAGACCATGCGCGTACTCGCCCTGCGGGGCGCTCACGTCCTTGGCACCGGGCGCACCCTCGACAAGGCGGCTGAGGCCTGCGCTTCCGTAGTCGGAAAAACCACGCCCCTGGCGCTGGAGCTGGCGGAATTCGACTCGGCGGTGAACTGCGCCCGCTCGGTGCGGGAGCTGGGCGCCAGGTTGGATATACTGATCTGCAACGCCGGTATCAACACCTTCGGCGAGCTGGAGCTGGTCAACGGCGTCGAGAAGACTTTCGTGGTCAATTACCTGGGACACTTTGTGCTGGTCGGCCATCTGTTGCCGCAGATGCTGGCCGCCGGCTCGGGGCGGATCGTGCACGTGGGCAGTCGCTCCGGCTACCGCCAGGCGCCGGCGGAGGGCATCGATTTCGACAACCTGCGCGGAGAAGGCGAGTTCGACGCGGCCGAGGCCTATGGCCGCTCGAAACTGGCGAATGCCCTGTTTTCCCTGGTCCTGGCCGAGCGGCTACAGGGCACCGGGGTGAGCTCCAATGTGATCCACCCGGGCCTCGTGCACACCGACATCGCCCGCACCGCGCCCGCGGTGATTCGCGTCGGCTTTGACCTGCTCGGCCCGCTGTTTGCGAAAACGCCGGCGCAGGGCGCCGCCACCCAGGTCTACGTGGCCACCAACCCCCTGCTGGAGGGTGTCAACGGCGCCTATTTCGAGGATTGCAACCCGGTGACCGTCAGCGGCAAGCACCACATGTTCGATCGCGACCTGGCATTGCGCCTGTGGTCACAGGCGCAGGAAATGACCGCCGGTTACACCGGCTGAGAGTTTGATCGGGCCGCTAGGGCGCCTTGCGAAACAGCAGGGTCATGCGGTCTGATTCGCCGATGGCCTTCATCTTCGCCTGCAGCGCCGGATCCTCCTTGCTGGTCGCCAGCGAAGGCGGCAGTCGCCACACGGTATCCTCCGGGCCCGGTCGGTCCGCGGGATTGGCATTGATCTCGCTGCTGGTCACCAGTTCGAAACCCGCCTTCTCGAATGCCTCGATCACCTCGGCCTCGACCAGGTAACCCCGGGAGCCGTCAGTACCGGACGCCTGCTCGGGCACGGCCAGGCGGTGCTGGACCACCCCGACCAGCCCGTCATCCTTGAGCATGCTCCGCACGGCGGCAAGGGCCTGGCTGCGGGTTCCGGCTGTGCTCTCGAAGCGGCTGATATTGTGCAGTGCGCGAATCAGCAGAACCCTGTCGACAGTGCCAGCGATCTCTGCCGGCACCGAACTGAAAGTGAAGCCCGCGGTCCTGATGCCGTTATCGGTAAACCCCTTGACGAGTTCGGGGAATTTCGCTGTGAGCGCGATTCGCTGCGCCACCCACTCATCCGTGGCGTTGGCGAACATGGGCCACATGCTGTCGGGGTAATTGATCCCGTACAGGGTGCCTTTCGGTCCCAGGTAATTGGCGAGGATGTTGGTATACCAGCCAGTGCCGGGCAGTGCTTCCGCTACGGTCATGCCCGGGGCCACCTGGAAAAATTCCAGTGTTTCCACCGGGTGGCGGGCGCTGTCCCGGGCCCTGTCCTCGGCGCTGCGCGCGGCAACGACCTGGCGCAGGGCCGCAGCGCTGTCGGTGGTGTTCGCCGCCTGCGCCCAGCCGCCTGCCAGCAGGCTGCAAAGCAAAATCCACGTGTAGTTTTTCAGCATGATCCTGTCCTTTTGGTTGGTGTGGGTTTTCAGGGCGTCGCGCTGCCGGCTTCGGCGGTGTCGACTTCCGCCATCTGGTTGCGCGGATCGGCGGTATCCCAGTAACCGCGCAGTGCCAGCAGCTTGCCCTGCCCGTCGACTTCGTAGGTGAACACCCCGTGCACCTTTTGCTGCAGGGCCTTGCCTTCGCCGAGGTCGAAGCGGATGGTCAGTACCAGCAGGTTGGCCACCTCGAGTCCCGCGGCGAATGAGTCAAGGATGTCGATGTTGATATTCGCCGGGGCGATGAAATTGTCCCAGAATGCTTCCCGCGCCGCCGCTCCACGGTGGCCCTTGCCTTCCGGGTCGATCATCGAGACCCCGATGGGATCCTCGATAATGGCGTCTTCCGCGTAGAGCCCAAGCCAGCCCGCGCGATTCTTGGTGTGCACATACTCGCGCGAGAGCAATGCCGCGCGGCGGGCCGGGTGTTCGTTCTCAAACATGGCGATAGTCTCCGGGGTGAGCGCGTGAGAGTGTACAAGTTTTTGGCTTGGGTCAACACCGGCTGTCCCGCACGTCATTCTGGCGTTGGAAGGAGGCCTGCTATATGGTCGACTCGATAAACTTCACTTTCGGAAGGCGCAGCCGATGCCCAGGGGATTCGACAACGAGCGCCACTGCGAAGACACGGGTTACAAACGGTGTCCGAGGGCAGGCATCCTGTCCATGCACACTGCAACATCGTCATGGAGTTAGAATTTGCTTTACCCATGCGGGCAGCTATCCGGGCCTTCCTGGGCACAGCGCCCTGTAACAACAGATTCAAGCGCATGATCTTGCCGTCGGCCAGGTCGTTGCTGAACCTGAGCATTATCCCATTCAGGAGGCTCCATGCGTTATCTTGTATCCACGATGCTGCTGGTAGTCGCTGTCATTCATTTGCTTCCACTATCAGGCGTACTTGGGGCGGAACGGTTGGCCGCACTGTATGGACTTTCGGTCAATGAGCCGAACCTCGCCATCCTGATGCGCCATCGTGCCGTCCTCTTTGGCCTCCTCGGGTTGTTCTTGCTCTACGCCGCCTTTAACCCCCCGCTTCAGACACTTGCGTTTATTGCCGGCTTTATCAGTGTGGTCTCTTTCCTCTGGCTGGCCTGGTCTGTCGGTGGTTATAACGCGCAGGTCGCGCGCGTCGTCATGGCCGACATCATTGCCCTGGCCTGCCTGATCGTCGGTGCGACGGGGCATGTGTATGTACAAATGTGCGCGCGCACAGCAGGATAGATCCTGCCACTTCCCAATAACCAGGCAGGCGCCGAACAATGACCGAGAAACAGCGATTTCCTTTCCCCAGTGCAGCCCAGGACGCGCAGGCCGCGTGCTCGGTGACCGGCACAGTCCAGACCTGCTCCGACGCCTACCGCCTGGCGTAC
>CAYTDW010000221.1:0-5396 GCA_964436585.1 uncultured Halioglobus sp.
GCCCCGCGACGCCACCCAGCCGCTTATCACGCTGGGGGGCGCTGAGGATGACCAACCGGCGCTGACCTATTTCTTCCTGCAGCTGATGCCCGGCACACCCGGCCAGGTCGGCGACTACCTGCAATTTGTCGAGGACGCGGTGCAGCCCGCCATCGAGGTGGTACCGGGCGTGGCCCGCGTGCGCGCATCCCTCGGCAGCCGGCGCGGTGAGCAGGAGCTCGAAATTCTGTTTGATCCCTACCGCGCCGCACAGCTGGGAGTGAGCCTGCCGGAAACGGCCGCGCGCCTGGGACAGTCCACTGACGTCAGCGCCGGCTTTGTCGAGGTGGGCAGGCGGCAGTACACCCTGCGTTTTTCCGGTCGCTACGAACCCCGGGAGCTATCCGACTTCGTGCTGGAATGGCGCGACGGACGCCCGGTCAAGTTGGGCGATATCGCCGACATCCAGGTGACCCGGGGTGAGCAGATACTGGTCACCACCCAGAACGGCAACCCCGCCATTGGCCTTCGTATCGAAAAGGAAAACGGCGCCAACGCGCTGCAGGTCCTGCAAGCTGTCAAGGCAGTGGTCGAGCAACTCAATGCCGGGGAACTGCGGGAACGCGGGCTGGTAATGGCGCAGTCCCATGATGCCTCCGTATTCATTAACCAGGCCATCTCCCTGGTGACGGGCAACATATTCCTCGGCGTGCTGCTGGCGGTGGGTGTGTTGTGGTGGTTCCTGCGCCGCCTGCGGGCGACGCTGATAATAGCGGCGGCCATCCCCATCTCCCTGCTGGCTACCTTTATCGTGCTGCACGCCGCGGGGCGCAGCCTCAACGTGATCTCGCTGGCGGGGCTGGCGTTCGCGGTGGGGATGGTGCTGGATGCGGCTATCGTGGTGCTGGAAAACATCGTGCGCCTGCGCGAGCAGGGCATGCAGGCCTCCGAGGCCTCACTGGAAGGTTCCAGCCAGGTATGGGGAGCGCTGCTGGCGTCCACCGCCACCACGGTGGCCATATTCCTGCCGGTGCTGTTCATGCGCGAGGTGGAAGGGCAGTTGTTTGCCGACCTGGCGATCACCATCGCCATCGCTGTCATCGTCTCGACCCTGGTGGCGGTGACCATCGTCCCACTGGCGGCCAGGACCTGGCTGCAGGACGCGACCCGGCAGGATCACAACGAGGCCCTGTGGCGACGCGTGACCGATCTGGTGATGAAACTGACCAGCACGGCGCGCAGGCGCTGGCTGGTCGTTATCGGCACCGTCACCCTGCCGCTGGTGTTGAGCCTGGCCATGCTGCCGGAACTGGATTACCTGCCACCGGTCAAGCGCGACGCGATAGACACGTACTTCTGGTTTCCCCCGGGGGCAGGCGAGCACACGATCGCCAGCGAGTACCTGCAGGTACTGGATGCGCGCATGGCGCCCTTTATGAGCGGTGAGCGCCAGCCCGCGCTGAAGAACTACTACATCCTCAACTGGGCCGGCGGCGGCACCATGGGCGCCCGCGTACTCGAAGAGGGGCGCTTGCAGGAGCTGGAAAAGATTATCGACGAGGAGATCTTCGCCGACCTGCCCGACCTCAAACACTACAGCGCCCAGGGCAATCTGTTCTCAGGCTTCGGCGGTGACCGGGTGATAAAAATCCACCTGCAGTCGCGGGATCGGGCGGCTGCGGCCAGGGCCGCGGAATTGGCCCAGAGCCTGCTGCTGGAAGCCCTGCCGGATCTCGGCATCGTGGCGAACCCCTCCCTCGAGCAGGCCGAGCCGGAGCTGCAACTGACACCCGACGACCGCCGCATATCCGAGGCGGGCTGGTCCCGGGCCGACGTGGGTGTACTGGTGCGGGCGCTGGGCCGGGGCCAGTATGTGGGGGAGCACTTCGACGGCGAAAAGCGCATGGACATCATCCTGCGGGCAAAGCCCTGGGACTCCCCGGAAAAACTGGCCTCGATGCCGGTGGCGACGGCCAGCGGCCCGGTCGTGCCCCTGTCCGAGCTGGTGGATATCCAGCGCACGGTGGGGCCGGACCAGCTGGTGCGCATCGACAGCCGGCGCACCATCACCCTGGACGTGTACCCCTCCGATGAAATGTCCCTCGAGCACCTGCTGCAGATCATCAAAACGGACGTGGAACCGCGCCTGAAGGACATCATGCCCGCGGACGGCAACATCCTCTACGGCGGCAGCGCCGACGGCTTGACCCGGGCCATCAAGTCCATGGCGGGGAATTTCGCCCTGGCACTGGTGGTGCTGTTCCTGCTCATGGCTGCCCTGTTCCGCTCGCCCCTGGACAGCGCACTGGTTGTCCTGGCCCTGCCGCTGGCCACCGTCGGCGGGGTGGCCGCCCTGCGACTGCTAAACCTGGTCAGCTTCCAGCCGCTGGACCTGCTGACCATGATAGGCTTCATCGTCCTGCTCGGACTGGTAGTGAACAATGCCATATTGCTGGTACACCAGGCCCGCAGCGCCGAACGCGGCGGCATGGGCCGCAGGGAAGCGGTGGAACAGGCCCTGCAAACCCGACTGCGGCCGATATTCATGACCACGCTCACCAGCATTTTCGGTATGCTGCCGCTGGTGCTGCTGCCGGGGGCGGGCAGTGTGATTTATCGCGGCCTGGCCGCGGTGATCGTCGGCGGCATGTGCGTGAGTACGATTTTCAGCCTGCTGTTACTGCCCTGCCTGCTGCGGATGAGGGAGGGCAGCGGCGGGCTCGCCGCGCGCACGGATGGCGACCGGCACGACCAGCTGCGATCCGCCGCATGAACCTGAAACGGGGAACCCGAACCTGAAGTACGCCGGCACCCTGGCGTTTGCCCTGCTCGGCCTGGCCGCACTGACAGGGCCCGCGCGCGCGGCGGAGCCGCTGGCCATTGTCGATGTGGCCGAGGTAAGCCGGGGCAGCAATATGTCCGTACTGCGCCTGCCCGGAACCGTGCTGAGTACCCGGGATGCGCAGATTTCGGCGGAGGTCACCGGCCACCTGACCTGGATCGCGGAAGTCGGTGAGACGGTAAGCAAAGGCGAGCCGCTGGCGACCCTGGACGATCACCTGCTGCAACTGCAACTGCGCAACGACTGGGCCGAAATCGAGCGCCTCAAGGCCGATATCGACTACAACCGACGGCAGATTGGCCGGCTGGAGACCCTGGCGCAGCAAAACAACACCTCGAAGTCGGGCCTGGACGAGGTTCAGTCCCGCCTGCAGATGCTGCTGCAGGAACAGCGCATTGCCGAGGTGGCCCGGGACCGGACCATCCATGACCTGGGGCGCGCGCGGGTGAGGGCGCCCTTTACGGGAGTGATTGCCAGCCGCGAGGCCGATATCGGCGAGTACAAGGAACCCGGCGATCCCCTGCTGCGCCTGGTCGACACCCGGGCACTGGAAATCAGCGTCAACGCCCCGCTGCGGGCCGCCCATCACAACCAGCCCAAATCACAGGTGCAGGTGGAGGGGGACGGCCGGCAACTGCCGGCGCAGATACGCGCGCTGATACCGGTGGGCGACAGCCAGTCGCGGATGATGGAGATTCGCCTCACGCTGGAGCCGGGCCACTGGTCTATCGGCGAGGCGGTGACGGTGGAGCTGCCCGACAGCTCGCCCACCAATGCCCTGACCGTGCCGCGGGACGCGCTGGTGCTGCGCGACCAGGAAGTGTTCGTCTACACCCTGTCGGCGGACAATACCGCCAGGAAAGTCGCCGTCACCACCCGTCCGGGACACGGCGCCGACGTTGGCGTGGAGGGAGAGCTGGAGCCGGGAGCCCTGGTGGTCGTGCGCGGCGCGGAACGCCTGCGCGACGGCCAGCGGGTGAAAATAAATCGGCGCCAGGCAGCCGGAAGCCCCGATACCCCGGGTTAGCGGGCGGTCGGGCTCAGCTGATGGCGACGCGCCCGGGGGCGGCGGGGTCAGCGGCCAGCACCTCGCCGATGACACCGGCCTGCGCATAGCCGCCCCCCCGCAGGGCGTCCAGCAGGTGTGGGGCCCGGTCGGCGGCGACGCCGATCAACAGGCCGCCGCTGGTCTGGGGGTCGAACACAATCTGCAACAGGCTCTCGTCCACCGGCGCGTCGAACGCAAGCCGGGCTCCGGCCGCGGCATTGGCCGGGTGCATGCTGCTGCGAACCCCGCGGCGCAACTGCTCCAGGGCGCCCTCCAGCAGGGGCAGCTGCGCCAGCTCCAGCCTGGCCGCGCCGTATTCCCCCAGCATTTCGAGGAGGTGGCCCAGCAGGCCGAAACCGCTGATATCGGTGCAGGCGCTGGCGCCGTGAGCAAGTGCTAACTCCGCCGCCAGGCGATTGTTGACCAGCATCGAATCGATAGCGGCGGCAATATCCCGGCCGTCCGCGGCCAGCTGCATGTGCGCCGCAAACAACACGCCGGTGCCCAGGGGTTTGGCCAGTACCAGCCTGTCACCGACGGCCAGGCCCCGCTTGCCCAGCAGGCGGCCGTCCGCCGCCAGGGCGACCCCGTTGACCACGAGACCGACATTCAGCTCCGGCCCCTGCATGCTGTGGCCGCCCGCCAGCAGGCAGTCGGCGCTCGCCAGTTCGTGCAGGGCTCCCGCCAGCAGCTGCTGCAACTCCCGCCGCAGGATGGCCGGGGCGGCGAAGGGCAGGGTGATGGCGGCGAGGGCGGACACCGGCCGGGCGCCGCTGGCGTACAGGTCGCTGAGCGCGTGGGTGGCGGCGATGCGGCCCATCAGCCAGGGGTCGGCGACCAACTGCCGCAGCAGGTCCACGCTCTGCACGATGGCGGCCGCGCCGCTGCCGGGTACAGGCGCGGTGTCGTCGGCAGTGCCGGGCGGAGGACAGTGGCGGGGAAATTCCGCCGCCAGGTCCGCCAGCGCCCCCGCCAGGGGGTCCGCGCCCACTTTGGCGCCACAGCCACCGCAGGCCTGGAGCGGGGAGGCCGCGGCAAGCTCCGGCAAGCGGCCCCAGTGGCCTGAGGGCATGCTCAGGGGCAGCTGTTCGAAGCGCGCCATGAACTTGCGGTCGATCGAATCTTTCCAGCGCCACACCCACTGGCCGCTGGCGCTGAAGGGCCCCCTGTCCGCCGTCGCCCGCCGATCCCCCAGCGAGACCAGGGAGAGGAAGCGCTGCTGGGGCCGGTGCTGCCGCAGGGGCTTGCCGAGCAGGGCGGCGCGCAGGTTGTGGGCCAGCACCGGCCCCTGCCGCACCGCATAGACCCCGGCCTTGGGGCGGGGGTGATTGAGCTGGGTGGCGATGTCGCCGGCACCGAACACCCGCTCATCGGCCACCGACTGCAGGGTGTCCGTCACCGCGAGAAAACCCTGGGCGTCCACCGGCAGGCCGCTGGCCGCAATCCAGGGGGCGGCCGCCGCGCCGGTACACCAGAACAGCGCATCGAAGGGGGCCTGCCGACCATCCGCCAGCAGCAGGATCATCC
>CAYTDW010000222.1:0-5389 GCA_964436585.1 uncultured Halioglobus sp.
CCAGGGCGAGAGCGAGCAGCAATTGCTTACCGCCAACATCCAGTTGCTGTCGCTGAGGGCCGCGCAGTGAACTGGCTGCGCCGGCTCAGCGGCCGCTACCGGGTCGGTGATGATCCCCTGCGCACCCTGCGCCGGATAGAACTGGTGGCCCTGCTGCTCGGGCTGCTGCTGTGCCTGCAACTGGCCTGGGGCGGGCTGCGGTTGCTGAGGCTGGCGGCACCCGGGCCGGTGGCGCCCGCGGCGGATTCACTGCAGGTGCCGGCGGTGGTGGGTCCGGCGCTTGTCGCCGCCGCCGGGCGCAACGAGATCATCTCCCGGCCCCTGTTCTGGAACGGCCGTCGCCCTGTCGACAAGGTGGCGACTCTGGCCGATCCGGAGAGTCAACCGGGTGAACTCCAGGGCGTGAAACTGTTGGGTTTGTTCGGCAGCGGCAAGCAGGCGGGTGTCATCGCGTTGGTGCAGAACCAGAAGCGGCGTATATTGCTCGGTGACACCGTCGAAGGCTGGACCATCGAGTCGATCACGCCCCACACGCTGGTGGTGTCCAACGGCGAACGCAGCGAAACCCTGGCCCTGCAGCAGGGCGCCGTGACCGCACGTCCCGCCCGCGCGACCGCCGCAGCCGCGAGTCAGGACGGCAGCCAGGCCAGGACATCCTCCGCTGCTGCCGCGAACGCAGCGCCGGGCGTCAAGCTGCGCAAGCGTGCGCCAGGGGCGGTGGTAGCGCCGCCCGCAGCGGACACTCCCGCTCCGGCAGCTGCGGCTGGAGCCGAACCGACCCTGGGCCTCGGGCCCGGGGACAGGGGCAGGGGAAAATAATGAAAAAAGCAGCGCAAAAATACACGGGACAAGTGGGAACATCCATGCTGAAAAAACTTAACGCCTTTGCAGCCGTCATGCTGCTGGCCAGTTGCACGACCAGCGACACCGCCCCGGATACCACCGCGGCGGTAGCCACGGTGACGCCAAAAGTGGACGCGGCGGCGCCGCTGGCCACCTCGGCGGCGGCGCTGGCAGACGCGGCGGCGGAAGAGGAACAGGCGAGCGCCCCGACCCTGTTCCGCGGCACCGACCAGCAGGTGAGAATGCCGCCGGTGACAGAGCCGATCAGGTTCGTCGGTGAAGACGTCAGCATCAATTTCGAGCAGGCACCCCTGAGCGAGGTGATGCACGCCATCATGGGGGATATCCTGCAACTGGACTACGTGGTCGACCAGCCGGTGAACGGCGAGGTGACCGTGCGCACCCGCACGCCGATCCCGCGGCAGGAACTGTTCGGCGTGCTGGAATCCCTGCTGCGGGCCAATAATGTGCTGATCATCCGCGGCAGCGATGGGCGCTACCTGGTGACCGGCTCCGCCAACGGCGCCAAGCTGGCGCCGGGCGTATCCAACCCGCGCAGCGCGGGCGCCGGTTTCAGCACCGTTATCGTGCCGCTGCAATATATCAGCGCCGCCAATATGGCGGAGATCCTGCAGCCGGTGGCGGACCCCGAAGCATTCGTGCGCATCGACAATGTGCGCAACCTGTTGATGCTGGCCGGCACCCGGGCCCAGCTGGACGGCTGGCTCGACATGGTATCGACGTTTGACGTGGATATGCTCGCCGGCATGTCGGTGGGCATCTTCCCGCTGCAGAACAGCAGCGTGGCGGAAGTCGACCTGGCGATTTCCGCGCTGTTGTCCAGCGGTGGCGGCGAGGGCGGCGAGGGCGGTGACTGGTCCAGGCTGATCCGGGTCATACCCATCGAGCGCCTGAACAGTCTGCTGGTGGTAACGCCCCGGACCCATTACCTCGACATCGTGCAGAAGTGGATCGAGCGCATGGACGAGGCCTACTACTCGGAAGCCGATATGCGCCTGCATGTCTACCCGGTGCAGAACACCTCCTCTGAGCGGCTGGCAACATTGTTGAACGGCATTTACTCCGGCAGCATGACCCGGGAGTCGGGCGCCTCCATGACGGACACCGGCTCAGGCTATACCTCTGGCTATGGCGGCGGCCGGTCCGGGGTAGCCCCGGGCATGGCCCGGGAGTCCATCGGCTCCTCCGGCGGATCGTCTTTCGGTTCCCAGGGCGGCTCTTCCATGGGCTCCCAGGGCGGCTCATCCATGGGCTCTGGAGGCGGATCGTCATCCGGGTTCGGCGGCGGCAGCTCCGGCGGGGACAGCGGTGGCGGTATTTCCACCGTGACCATGGCCGGGGACGAGGACAACCCCCTGTTCGGCAATGTGCGGGTGGTGGCGGACGAGGAGAACAACTCGCTGATGATCTACTCCACCGGCCTGCAGTTCCGGCTGATCAAGACCGCCCTGGACCAGCTCGATGTGGAGGCCACCCAGGTGCTCATCGAGGCCAGCATTCTCGAGGTTACCCTTACCGACAAGATGCGCTACGGGCTGGAGTGGACCTTCAACAACGCGCTTGGTGACGGCTACAAGGGGACCGCCCTGTTGACGGAGGGCGCATCCGATATATTGTCGGCCACGGTGCCGGGCTTTTCCTATGCGGTGGCCGACAGCGCCGGGAATATCAATGCGGTATTGAACGCACTGGCCGAGGACAACCTGATCAACGTGATCTCGTCCCCCTCGGTGATGGTGCTGGATAACCACGACGCCTATATCCACGTGGGCGACCAGGTGCCCATATTCTCCGCCACCACCACCACCGATGGCGGCGTCCAAACCCAGTCGGTGGAGTACAAGGACACCGGTGTCCAGCTCAACGTGCGCCCATCGGTGAATGCCGGCGGCCTGGTCACCATGCAGATCGAGCAGTCGGTGACGGATGTGGGACTCATAGATGCAGCCACCGGCCAGCGCTCCTTCCTCGAGCGCAGTATCATGAGCCGGGTGTCCGTGCGCTCCGACGAGTCTATCGTACTGGGTGGCCTGATCAGGGAAAATGCCACCAACACCGAATCGGGCATACCCCTGCTGTACAAGCTGCCTGTGCTGGGCCCCCTGTTTGGCACCACCGACAAGGAGGATCGCCGCACCG
This sequence comes from uncultured Halioglobus sp., assembly GCA_964436585.1. Classification (GTDB taxonomy): domain Bacteria; phylum Pseudomonadota; class Gammaproteobacteria; order Pseudomonadales; family Halieaceae; genus JARRPM01. The sequence continues at coordinate 3,004 of CAYTDW010000222.1, forward strand.
AGCTGCTGGTCATCATTACGCCCAGGGCCATCTATAACGAGGAGGACCTGCGCAAGGTCAGCGACGAGATGCGCTCCCAGATCCGCCATATGGAATTGATCGAACTGCCCGCCAATTGAGCCGTGCTGGTCTCCGTCCACATGCCCAAGACCGCGGGCTTGAGTTTCCGGGCCTCCCTGGAGGCGTGCTTCGGGGAGGGCTTTCGCCACGACTACCAGGATTATCCACTGGCGCAGGAGCCCCTGGTCCGGCGCCAGCGGGCCGTGGACTGGGGTCGGGCGGCGCAGGCGGCGGACTTCGCTGGCGTCAGCTGCGTACACGGCCTCTTCCTGCCCGTGAAATACCTCGAGCTCGCCCGCACCCTGCCCTGTACTTTCGTGACCTGGCTGCGCGAGCCAGTGGCGCGGCTGGTCTCCCACTATGATTACTGGCAGCGCGCCTATGACCCCGGCTCCGACCTGACTTCTCCCCTGCATCGGCGGGTAGTAGAAGAGGGCTGGTCCCTGCAGCGCTTCTGCCTGGCCCCGGAATTGAGAAACGTCTATTCGGAGTTTCTCTGGGGCTTTCCCCTGGAGCGGCTGGATTTCATCGGAATCACCGAGTTCTTCGCGGATGATTTGCGGTATTTTTCACAGCAGGTGCTGGGGAATAGAATGCAGGCTCATACGTTGAACCGGCGGGCCCAGGCTGATACGGCCGCGCTCCAGGCCCCATTAAGCGCCGCCGCCAGGGCGAACATCGAGGCCTGGCATGCGGCGGATATGGCCCTGTATCGCCAGGCCCTGCAGCTGCGCGAGGTGCGCTCAAGCGTGCGGTGAAGGCCGCGAGTCCGGCCCGCAAACCACCGCTTGTGCCCCCGGGGCAATCCTGTATAATCCGCGCAAATTCACGAAAAAGGTAATAAACACAGTATGTTACGTAATCAGAGCAAGTTTGTAAGCGGGGCGTTTCTGGCGCTGCTGTTGGGTCTGGCACTGGCGCCCTCGGCCTGGGCCGCTACCCCCGAGGGCCTGTCCGCGGAACAGGTGGCGGCGCTGGAGCAGCGGGCCAAGGAACGCTGGCAGGCGCTGTCCACGCGCGACTACGCCCGGGCCTGGGAATTTTCCACACCCAATTACCGAAGTGTGTTTCCCAAGGAGTTGTATGCATTGCAATTTTCCTATGCGGTTGATCGAGAGTTGACAGGGGTTGAAGTGCTTGACTATGATGCCGCTGCAGCTGTGGCAAGTGTGACGGCGAGGGTCATGTCCAAGCCGCTCAAACAAACTTCGGAAGCATCCGTAGCGATGGGTGCACTGCCGGTAACCTATCGAGAGAAGTGGATTTTGATCGACGGGCAATGGTGGTACAGCAGTTCTGCGGAGTGAGTGCTGCCGGGGTTGACAGCTGGCTGCAGCTGGCAAAACAGCGCTAGCAACTGTTATACATTAATGTGAAACAAAAAAAGACTTTAGGAGTCTCCTTATGAAAGCAATGTTCAAGCCACTAGGCCTTGCTACTGCCGTCGCCGCTGTTACAGCGGGTTACGCCGGCGTTGCAAGCGCGCAAAGCTACACGGAACGATCTGTCGGTAACCTCGGTGACCTGGCGATCATTCCTTATTACACCGTGCAGGACAATTGGGTCACCGGTGTTCACATTACCAACACCAGCAGTCGCACCCAGGTGGTGAAGCTGCGCCTGCGTCGCGCAACCGACTCCATGGATGCGATGGACTTCAACCTGATCCTGTCACCGTATGACGTGTGGACCGGCTTCCTGTCCGACGATAGCGGCAATGTCGTGTTCGCTACCGATGACAACAGCTGTACCGCACCGCTGCGCGCTGACGGCCGCTTTGAGATGCCCTTTATATTCAGGACCGGCGCGGAAGAAGGTTATATCGAAGTGATCAGCATGGGTTCACCCGAAGACGAGGACGAGGCAATTGCCGTGGCCGCCAAGCACGGCAGCGATGGCGTGCCCTTTGATTGCGTTTCCGTGGAATCCAACTTCTTCGCCAATGGCAGCTGGTCCAAGAAGGGTGTATACGACAGCGAAACGACCTACCAGGCCGTGTCGGATGCAGAGGACTATTCCGATTCAGACTGTGACGACGATGAAGGCGCCACCATCTGTGAAAACGACTACGTGGATAGCGACAACACCCTCAAGGTGTCCTACTTCATGCGTGATGCCGCCTCCGGCACCGAGTTCGGCGGCAACGCCGTGCATATCTCGGACTTCTCCCCATTCCAGCCCTGGATGTCTAACCAGGAGACAGGCCTGTTCAGCGGAGACATCTTTGGCTTCGACTACCCCGACCTGAACGGCGGTGTTCTCGGCTACGGCGACGCCCGCGGTCTGTTCAACGTGCTGCGCCAGGAAAACATCCTGGGCGTCAGCG
>CAYTDW010000223.1:0-5387 GCA_964436585.1 uncultured Halioglobus sp.
TGGTACTCCAGGCCATCCACCCGTACGCTCTGGTCCCGCTGGCCAATGCCCGAGTAGGAACTGGTGCGAATCGCGGCGTGGTCGGTGTCGACGCCCAGCACCCGCAACAGTTCGTGTATCGCGATGGCCACCGGGGTGCCACCGCGCCACACCCCGACGACACAGCTGGGTCGGTAATCGCTGCTGAATACCGCCGCGGCCAGCGCGAACGCGTCCGCCAGCAGTTGTTGTGGGGAGATGTAGTGTTTCTTCATACCGAGGCCCCGGGCCGGTTGCGTTGCCGGGTGCAGATTAGCACAGGGCGCCGTGCGGTGGTCGGGGTGTTGCCCGGCCGCTATAATCGCGCCTCGCTTGCCAGAGACAGACCATGAAACCCGCCGGATACCCCCTTGAGCCCGCCCACCTGTGGGAGCATTTTTACCAGATCACCCGGATACCCCGGCCTTCCAAACAGGAGGCGGCGGTGCGCCAGTACGTCATCGACCTGGCCTCCCGGGCCGGCCATGCCTGGCGCATGGACGCGGCCGGCAACCTCGCGGTAACGATCGCCGCCAGTGCGGGCAGGTCGGACCGGCCCGGCGTGATTATCCAGAATCACCTGGACATGGTGACCGTAAAAACCTCCGACAAGGAGCATGACTTCGCCCGTCAGCCCCTGAGCCTCACGGTGACGGATGGCTGGTTGCAGGCCGACCGCACGACCCTCGGGGCCGATAACGGGGTGGGCTGCGCCGCGGCGCTGGCGCTGATGACCGACACCAGCGCGACCCACCCGCCGCTGCAGTTGCTGTTCACGGTGGATGAGGAGACAGGGCTGGGCGGCGCGCTCAATCTCGACCCGGCGCTGCTGTCCGGCAGCCTGATGCTGAACCTGGATACCGAGGACTGGCACGAATTGTTTGTGGGCTGCGCCGGGGCCAGCGGCTGGGAACTGAGCCGGTCTTTCGCGACGGAGCCCCCGCCCGCGGCGGCGGAGCAATGGGAGTTGTCGCTCAAGGGGCTGGCGGGCGGGCATTCGGGCATCCAGATCCACCAGCAACTGGGCAATGCCATCAAGCTGCTGGGGCAGTGCCTGGCGGACCTGCCGGGGGTGCAGCTGGCGCGCCTGGAGGCCGGGGTGGCGCACAATGTCATTCCCCGTGAGGGCGCGCTCGCCTTTGCCTGCCCCGTTGGTGGCGGGGCAGGGCTGCAGGAGCGGTTGCGGCAGCTGCGGGAGCAGTGGCTGGGCTATCTGCCGGCCGCGGACGCCGGCCTGGAGATCGCACTGCAGCCGGCGGCATTCGACCAGGTGCTGGCGCCGGCGGATACCCGGCTGCTGCTCGACCTCATCGCCCTGTTCCCACACGGCGCCCAGGCCTACAACCGGGTGCAGCCGGCGGAGCTGGTTGACCTCAGTTGCAATTTCGCCCGGCTGTCGCTGCAGGGGGGCGAGTTGACCCTGGTCTGCAGCTTCCGCTTTTTCAACGAAGCCCAGAGCCTGCCGCTGCAACAGCAGGTGCTGGGGCTGGCCCGGGTGTTCGGCCTGGACCATACCCCGGTAGTGGCCTACCCGGGCTGGCAGCCCGACTTTAGCAGCCCCCTGCTGGCGCGCGCCTGCGCCCTGCACCAGCGCCTGTTCGGGGAACCTCCCGCGGTGAAGGCGATCCACGCGGGACTGGAGTGCGGCATCCTCAAGGGCAAGAAGCCGGAACTGGATATTCTCTCCTTCGGGCCCACGATACGGGGCGCGCATTCCCCGACGGAGCGCCTGCAGATCGATACCGTGGCGCCGTTCTGGCTGTTCCTGACGACCTTGTTGGACCAGCTGTAAACATGTTGCCCGCCCCGTAACCCCATACCACGAAGGAGCAATAGCGATGCTGGACAAACTCGAACGCCTGCCGGCGGATACCATCCTGGGCCTTGCGGCGGCCTGTCGCGCGGACCCCAACCCCGCCAGGGTCGATCTCACCATCGGCATCTACATGGACGAGCAGGGCCGGTGCCCGGTGTTCGAGGCGGTGCGCCAGGCCCAGCAGGCGCTGGTGGCGGAGGAGCTTACCAAGGCCTACATGCCGCCGGCCGGTGACGAGGCCTTCATCCAGGGCATGCAGCGCCTGCTGCTGGGGGAGGAGAGCGGCGCCCTGCGCGACCAGCGCGTCGGCAGCGTGCAGACGCCGGGCGGCTGCGGCGCCCTGCGCATCGGCGCCGAGATCATTCGCGCCGCCGCCCCGGATGCCCGGGTCTGGGTGAGCGATCCTACCTGGCCGGTGCATTTTCCCCTGCTCGGCAGCGTCGGTCTGCGCTTCGCGACCTACCGCTATTACGATCCGGCCGGCCACGACGTCAATTTCGATGCCATGGTGGAGGACCTGAAGCAGGCGACGGCGGGCGACGTGGTGCTGCTGCACGGCTGCTGCCACAACCCCTGCGGGGCCGACCTGTCGCTGCAGCAGTGGGCAGTGGTTGCCGACATGGCCGGGCGGCAGGGCTTCACGCCGTTTATCGACTTCGCCTACCAGGGGCTGGGCGACGGCCTGGAGCAAGACGCTGCGGGCCTGCGCCTGCTGGTGGAGCGGGTGCCGGAGCTTATCGTCGCGGCTTCCTGTTCGAAGAACATGGGCCTGTACCGGGAGCGCGTGGGCCTCGCGCTGTTTGTCTGCCGGGACGAGGCCAATGCCCAGGCCCTGGTGAGCCAGGCGCTGGTGGCGGCCCGGCGCATCTACTCCATGCCCCCCGCCCACGGCGCTCTGCTCGCGGGCAGGATTCTCAGCAGCCCTGCACTCACAGCCTCCTGGCGCAGTGAGCTGGAGGCCATGTGCGGGCGCATCAACGGCCTGCGCAGTGGCCTGCGGTTGCAGCTGGAACAGGCCAGCGGGCGCGATTTTGGTTTTATCGAGCGGGAGAAGGGTATGTTCTCGTTCCTGGGCTTGAGCACGGAACAGGCACTGCGGCTGCGCCGGGAATACAGTGTCTATATGCTTGATTCCTCGCGCATCAACGTGGCGGGCGTCAACGCCGCCAATATCGATTACCTGGCCAGGGCAGTGGCCGCGGTGCTATAGCAGTAAAGTTCTAGCCGTCGAGCTCGGCCCAGCGGGCAAAGGCGGTGTCCAGCTCCGCCTGCACGGCGGCCAGTTGCGCGATGAGCTCCTGCGCCGGGCCGTGTTCGCGCTGGTAGAAAGCCGGCTCGGCCATGGTCGCCTCCAGCGCCTGCTGGCGCTGCTCGAGGCTCTCGATCAGGCCGGGCATCGCCGCCAGTTCCCGCTGCTCCTTGTAGGATAACTTCTTCTTTTTCGGCGCAACGGCGGCCGGTGCGGCGGTCGCGACAGGCGCGGTTGGCTTATTGCCCTGGCCGCCGCTTTCCACCAGTCGCCCCCCGCGGGCCAGCCAGTCGCTATAGCCGCCGGCGTGTTCGCTCACCACGCCGTTGCCCTCCACCACCAGCAGGCTGGTAACCACATTGTCCATGAATTCGCGGTCGTGGCTGACCAGCAGCACGGTGCCGTCGAAGCTCAGCAGGATTTCCTCCAGCAGTTCCAGGGTTTCGATATCCAGGTCGTTGGTGGGTTCGTCCAGCACCAGCAGGTTGGCGGGCTTGCTGAACAGTCGGGCCAGCACCGCGCGATTCTGCTCGCCGCCGGAGAGCGCCCTGACCGGGGTGCGCACCCGCTCCGGGCTGAACAGGAAATCCCCGAGGTAGGAGATCGCGTGGCGCCGCTTGCCGTTGATCTCGATGAACTCCTGGCCGCCGCAGACGTTGTCGATCAGGTTTTTGTCGGGGTCGAGAGCGCCGCGCAGCTGGTCCGAGTAGGCCACTTCGAGCTTGCTGCCGCGCTTGACGAGGCCGCTATCGGGTTGCAGCTCGCCCAGCAGTATCCTGACCAGGGTGGACTTGCCGGCGCCATTTGCGCCGACGATACCAATCCGGTCACCGCGCTGGATGATGGTGGAGAAGTCGCGGATGATGGTGCGCCCGCCAAAGGCCTGGCTGACGTGCTGCAATTCCACCACGATCTTGCCGGACTGGCCGGCGTCCTCTACCGCAAATTCAGCCCTGCCTTCGCGCTCCCGGCGGCGGGAGCGTTCGCTGCGCATCGCCTCCAGCGCGCGCACGCGGCCCTCGTTGCGGGTGCGGCGGGCCTTGATGCCCTGGCGGATCCATACTTCTTCCTGCGCCAGCCGCTTGTCGAACAGTTCATTGGCGCGTTCTTCGGCCTGCAACTGCTGTTCCCGGTGCGCAAGAAAGCCCTGGTAATTGCCGCGCCAGACAGTGAGGTGGCCCCGGTCCAGCTCGGCGATGCTGTTGGCCACGTTCTGCAGGAAGCGCCGGTCGTGGGTGATCAGGATCAGGGAACCGCGAAAGCTGCGCAGCTGTTCCTCCAGCCAGTTGATGGCGGGGATATCGAGGTGGTTGGTGGGCTCATCCAACAGCAGGATATCGGGGTCTCCCACCAGCGCCCTGCCCAGCGCTACCCGGCGCCGCCAGCCGCCCGAAAGTTCGCCCATGGCGCTGTCCGCGGGCAGTTGCAGCTGGCTGATAGTGGTATCCACCCGCTGCTGCAGGGTCCAGCCGTCCACATCCTCCAGCTGCTGTTGTACCCGGGCGAGGGCGTCCAGGTCGGTGCCCGCGGCATCGTGCACCAGGCGGTGGTACTCGGCGATCAATTCTCCCGCCCGGGACAGGCCGGAGGCGATCACGTCAAACACGGTCAGCTCATCGCCCTGCGGCAGGGTTTGCTCGAGACGTGCCAGCTTGACGCCCGGCCGGATCCAGCGTTCGCCGCTGTCCGGCGCCACCTCGCCCGCCAGTACCTTCAACAGCGTCGTTTTGCCGGTGCCATTGCGTCCCAGCAGGCCCAGCTTGTCGCCGCGGGTAATGACCAGGTCGACCTCGTCCAGGAGCACCTGGGTACCGTAGTGAAGGCTGGCTTTGTCGAGTCGCAATAATGGCATGTGGAGTGGCAGTCGGGATGGGGTTGCGCATTCTACGCCAGGGGGGAGGTGCTGGCCACATGTGGGCGAGCAGGGTAGAGTGTCGCCACGGTTTTTTCAGGAGAGTGCAGGTTATATGCTACCCAATCACAGCGCGCCCCTACCTGGCGCAAGAGGAAGGCAATGTTGAGAAGTTCGTTGCTGTGGCTGCTGTTGTTGCTGGCCGCATCTGCCTGGAGCCAGGAATCGGGAATTGTCGTGACCAGCGCGCAGGTGGACGCGGCGGTAGCCCAGGTGACGGCGAACCTCGCGACAGACGACCCCGCCCGCGCCAATCTGCTGAAGCTGTACGATGGGGCCCGGGCCGCGCTGGCGGCCGCTGCGCGACATAAAGCTGACCGCGAAAAGTATGCCGAGGCCCGGGCCGGCGCCGCCAGGGAGGCCGCCACCATCCAGGCGGGGCTGGCCGAACG
>CAYTDW010000224.1:0-5380 GCA_964436585.1 uncultured Halioglobus sp.
TGCTGGGCTTCTTCAACCAGGGCGAGGTCTGCACCTGCCCCTCCCGGGCGCTGGTGCAGGAGAGTATCTACGGCGACTTCATCGAACGGGTGCTGCTGCGGGCGAAGAACATCAAGCAGGGCAACCCGCTGGATACGGACACCATGGTCGGGGCCCAGGTTTCACTCGAGCAGTTCGAGCGGATCATGGGCTATATGGATGTGGCGCGAGATGAAGGTGCCCACTTCCTGATGGGCGGCGGTAAGGCGGCGGTCGGCAGCGATATTGCCGGCGGATATTACATCCAGCCCACCCTGCTGCAGGGCACCAACGATATGCGGGTATTCCAGGAAGAGATCTTCGGCCCCACCCTGGGCGTGACCACCTTCAGGAACGAGGCCGAGGCCCTGGCGATTGCCAATGCCACCGAATTCGGCCTGGGCGCGGGCGTGTGGACCCGCGATACCAATCGCGCTTTCCGCATGGGGCGCGGCATCAAAGCCGGCCGGGTGTGGCTGAACTGTTACCACGCCTACCCGGCGCACGCGGCCTTTGGCGGCTACAAGAAGTCCGGCATCGGGCGCGAAGGCCACAAAATGGCGCTGGAGCACTACCAGCAGACCAAGAATATGCTGGTGAGCCACGATATCAACCCGCTGGGGTTTTTCTGATTCGATAGACATGCTGAAAGTCACTGCCGCCTCATTGCTTTGCGCCGCCATAGCAATGGGCGCCGGCTTGTCCCTGTATTTTGTTGTAACTGCCCCGGTCGATCCGCCACCGGCGATCTCCCTCGATGTCGCGGCCGCGCGCGTCGACGTGGGGAGAGTTGTTGCCACCGGTGGGGTTGCGCGGTTGCTGCTCGACAGTAGTGGCCTGGGGGTGTTGTTGTGGACGCAGCCCGGGCTGGAGGCCGGCAACTATCCCTTGCTGCATCTGGTATTTCGCCAACTGCCACAGACAGATGCCCTCGCCGTGCTCTGGAAGCCAGCGAATGTCGGTGGCAGCCCCAGCCATTATCGCCTGTCCGGAGCGGTGGGGCTCCAGCGCTGGCAAGCCCTGACTGCTGCACCCGATTGGCAGGGCAAACTGGGTGAGTTTGGACTTCTTTTCCGTGGCAGGCCTGGTCAATCGGTGCTGCTCGAGAGTGTCCAGCTGCTGCCCCCGACCACGGGCAACCGGTTGAGGTTTATTCACGCCGATTGGTTCGCGCCAGTATCCTGGAATCATGCCTCCATTAACCGGAACTGGGGTGCAGGCTCTTTCGGGGCGCTGATTTATCCTGTGCCTGTAATCGCCGCCTTCCTTTGCCTCAGCCTGGTTTTTTATGGCGCCATAGTGACCAGGCGGGCGACCAGTCGATTCGACTGGCGCGTGGTCGCCGGCCTGTTCCTCTTCTGCTGGCTCGCACTCGATGTCTTATGGCAGGGAAAATTCCTGGGCCAGTTGGGCGAGACACGCAGGCTATTCGCCGGGTTGGCAGCGGAAGATAAGTCAGCCGCCGGTCTCGATGCGGCCCTGGTAAACTTTGCCACAGAAGTAAAACGCCAGGTTGCGCCGCATACAGGCCGGGTTTTTGTCAGCTCGGACGATGACTACTTCGGCATGCGCACGGCGTACTATCTCTATCCCCTCAACGTGTACTGGCAGCGCCCTGGCAAACGCTTGCCTGCGCGCCGCTACTTCCATGCAGGCGACTACATCGTGTTGCTGCCGCCTACATCCCTGGATTTCGAACAGCAAGATGGTTTTCTGGAAAATGGCAGGGGCGAGGTGATACCGGTCAAACTGATGGCCTCCACTGCCGTGGGCGCGTTGTTCAGGGTCATTTGAATGGAGTGGATGAACCTGATACTTGCCCTGGCCCTGCCCCTGCTTCTCGGTGGACTCCTGGTTGACCCGGTGATGCCTGGAGCGTTCCCCGGTCGAACTTCAGTGGTGTGGGGCAACGGCATGTTGGCGGGCCTGCTGCTGGTGCCGCTGCTGATAAGGTTGATAGACAGCACCGGTGCCGCGCTCAGTTTTTCCACTATAGCCCTCATTGTTACTGCGCTGATTGTCTTGCTGGCTGCGGCCCGTCGCTGGTGTATTGCTCGCGGCCCCGACCAGCCCCTTGCGCCAGCTGCGAATCCGCGCCTGTCAGTACCACAAAAGTTATTGCTGGCTTTACTGGTACTTTGGGTCATGCTGCGCCTGGTTACCCTGGGACTGGAGCTGGTATGGCGCCCCCTGTTTCCCTGGGATGCGACCATGCACTGGGCAACCAAGGCGAGGGTCTGGTTTGATTCAAAGAGTCTCGTTCCCTTCGTGGAGAATGGGCAGTGGCTGGAACTGGGCGGTGCCGGTGTCTTCACCGATCATCACCCGGGCTATCCCGTCACCATACCCTTGCTGCAGACATGGGTGAGCCTGTCGATCGGCCGCTGGGATGAGAGCCTGATAAACCTGCCCTGGCTGCTGTGCTGCCTGGGACTGTTGGCGGCATTCTATGGACAGACCCGCGCGGCGGGGAGCACGGTCCTCAACGCCATGGTATTTACCTGTATGCTGCTTTCGATGCCGTTGCTGGGTACCCACGTGGCCCTGGCCGGTTACGCTGATCTGTTCCTGGGTGCCGTCTATTGCGCGGCGATCATGGCTTTTCATAACTGGTCTCTTACCCGCGGGCGGGGCCAGGCGATGGTGGCGATATTTTTCGCGTTGTGCTGTCCCCTGGTCAAGAACGAGGGACTTTTCTGGTTGCTGACATTTATACCCGGACTGATTCTCCTGCTACTGCCGGCGCGCACTGCGCTGACGCTGCTCGCCGCGGGCCTCGTCGTGCTGGTGGTAGCGCTGCTCCTGATACCACCGGACCTGGCGATTGCCGGGCATTCCCTGGGAAATCTGAAACTGGGTTATCGCCCTGGCGCGCTGGCCGGCATTGCGACGAGCTTCTGGGTACAGGATAACTGGCACCTGCTCGGGTATCTTCTGGTCGCGCTATGCCCACTGGTATTGGTCTTGCGAAAGTCAGCCAGCAGCAAATTGGCGGTTGTTGCCGCTAGCCTGCTGAGTGCCATCATCCTGTTTCTTTTCCTGTTCCTGTTTACCAGGTATTCCCTGGGCGCGGTGCGCTTTACCGCAGTTGGCAGGATAAGCCTGCACCTGGCTCCCGCGCTGATGTTTTTCTGCCTGTTGCTCTGGAACGAGGTGGTCGCTCGCACGCCGCTGCCGCCGACTGCAGAAGCTGCGGCCCCAATGCCGGCCCACCAGTCCTGTAGATGAAAATTCTGGTTGATATTGTCCATCCCGCGGACGTGCTTTTTTTTCTCAACCCCATCCGGAAATGGCAGCGCGCGGGGCATGCGGTCCAGGTAGTCAGCAGGTGCAAGGATGTCACGACGGGCCTGCTCGATGCTTTCGGCGTGGAGCACCGCATTATTTCCACCGCCGGTACCAACCTGGTTTCCCTGGGCCTGGAACTGGTGCGGCGGGACCTCGCCCTGCTGCAGCTAGCGCGGCAGTTCAAACCCGACGTCATGTGCGGGTTTGGCGCGGTGGCCATCTCCCATGTGGGCAAGGTTCTGGGGATACCGGCCGTCAGCTTCTACGATACCGAGCGCGCGCCGCTGCAGCACCGGGCCACGCTGCCCTTCATCAGTCACCTGCATGTTCCCCAAAGCTATGACGGACCGATTGCCCACAACCGGACCAGCCGGTTTCCAGGGACCAAGGACTTCTCCTACCTGCATCCGGACAATTTCACCCCGGACCGCAATCTGGCCCTGGCGGCGGGTCTGCTGGGAGGGGCACCGAACTTTTTTATCCGTCTTGTGGGCTGGCAGGCCAACCACGACCTGGGGCATGCGGGCTGGAATACAGATACCACCAGAAAATTTGTCAGGTATCTCAGTGAACAGGGCAGGGTGCATATTTCCTCGGAGCTGTCCTTGCCCGATGAACTCGAGGAGTATCGTTACCGCGGCCCGGTGGAGCAGGTTCACCATTTGCTGGCCTGCTGTGCCTGCTACATCGGGGAAAGCGCCACCATGGCTGGTGAGGCCGTGCTGCTGGGTGTGCCGGCCGTCTATGCGGCCGCTGACCGGCGTTGCTATACCGATGAGTTGGCGGCGCGGGGATTGCTGTGGAAGGTGCCCCGGGTCGATTTCCCATCGTTATGCAGGGCGGTAGGGGAGGCTGGGGCCCTGGATAAAACTGTGCTGGCTCGGCGCCTGCTTTCGTACATGGAAGACAAAGTAAATCTGGCGGATTATGTCGTTGATGCAGTGCTGCAGCAGCTTGCCCGGACGGGTTGAGCAGGCCGCAGTAGCCATCCTGCGGTTGTATCTATTTCTTCGGACAGGCGCTGGTCTTCTCGGCCGATGCGCGGCGTTCCCCGGCGGTGAGCCGGTCGGACAGGGTCAACTCGATGGCACGGACCTTTTCCAGGGTAATTTCGCTCAGCTGGCGATTCTGCGAAATCAGGTCCGATAATAATCCGCTGACGAACACCAGAAAACCCATGGTCAACAGGGCGCCGCCCAGCACCAGTGACTGCACATGGCCATCGCCATCGCCGGCCCAGTAGGCCAGCAGGAACCGCAGTACAGGGACCAACCCGATGACACAGAGCAGGCTACCAAGGTAAAAGAAAAAGCGCATTGGACGGTACATCGCGTACATTCGCAGCATGGCCACCAGTTGCCTGGAGATAAACTGCGGTACGTTGCGGAACAGCCTGGACTCCCGTGTTTTGGGGTTGGTGTCCACCGGCACACTCAGCACGGTCATTTGTTTGTTGCCGGCCTGGATGATCATCTCGATGGTGTAGCTGAAAGCCGACAGCACGTTCAGTCTCAATGCGGCCTGGCGCGAAATGGCGCGGAACCCGGAGACCGCATCGGGTACGTTTACTCCCGAGAGGGAGCGCACTACATGGCTGCCCAGCCACTGCAGGAATTTCCTGGTCTTGCCGAACTCGGGGTTGTCTGCGGTTTTACGATCGCCAATGACGATGTCTGCCCGCCCCTCCAGTATCGGTTTTATCAGGGCATCGATACTGCTGCCGCAATACTGGCCGTCGCCATCGGTATTCACGATGATATCTGCGCCCTCATTGAGCGCCCGGTCCAGCCCGGACCGAAATGCCCTCCCCAGCCCGCGATTGGTCGTGTGTCGAACCAGATGGTGGACACCCAGCGACTGCGCAATTTCTGCAGTCCCGTCATCACTGCCGTCATCGATGACCAGCACCTCGATAGCATCCACCCCATCGATCCGCCGGGGTAGGTCAGCCAGCGTGGCCGGCAGGGTTTGTGCCTCATTCAGGCATGGTATCTGGATTATCAGCTTCATATCGGCACCCGATGCTGGGGAAATGGCCAGAACGGCAATAGTATCCTGCTCTCGCAGGCGGATC
>CAYTDW010000225.1:0-5321 GCA_964436585.1 uncultured Halioglobus sp.
GCCTTCGCGGCGCACGCCGAGCATGTTCGCGATCAGTTCCTGGGTCATGGTCAACTTGTTGTCGGGCAGGCGGTCCAGCGACAGCAGCAGCCAGCGACACAGTTGCTGGTCAATCGAATGGTGGCGATTGCACACAGCCGTTTGCGCCATCTGTGTGATCAGCGACTGCGTATAGCGCAGCAACAGTACCATCAACTCGCTATGGCGATTAAATTCATCCTTCAGGCGTTGGCCGGGCATGCTATAGGCCGAGCCGGCACTTTGCACGACAGCGCGACTGGTTGTGCTCTCCCCGCCCATGAACAGCGATATGCCCACCATTCCTTCGTTGCCTACGACGGATATTTCCGCGGGAGCGCCACTTTCCATCACATACAGCAGGGAAATGATGCTATCGGTGGGAAAGTACACATGGCGCATGGTATCCCCCGACTCATACAACACTTTTCCCAGTGGCAGCTTTACTGGCTCCAGATGCTCCAGAAAGCGACTCTGTATGGCTGTCGGCAGCGCCGCCAACAGATGATTGAGTTGTGGTGTCATGGCAAGGTCTCCAGCAAGCTGGGTGGAGGGTGAAATGCGGGCCAGGGCCATGGTATCCACGACTCTGCTACTTGGGTACGATACCATACAGAGTGAGCGCAGTGAAAAGACAGTTCAAGTCGAACCATAACAGGAGCTGCGGTCCGCGCAAAGCGAGGCCAGGGAGTTAGGCAGGCTCTTATGCCGCCGCCTGCCTCGGGGTATCAAACCGATGGGCGGCCTCCTTCCAGTTTGCGACCTGCCACCAGCTGTCGACGTAATCGGCACGCTTTTGCTGATGCTTCAGGTAGTATGCATGTTCCCAGACATCGCAGATCAATAGCACCGTCTGGTGCGTCCCCAGTACGCAATGGTGATCAGGTAGGGCCAGCACTTCCAGTCCGTTCTTATTGGCGTCGGCCACCAGGAACACCCAACCGGAGGCAAAATGCCCGATGGCGACCTCGCGGAATTTCTCCCGGAATGCACTGATTGAGCCAAAGCTCGACTTTAGCGCGGCGCACAGTGGGCCTTCTGGTATGCTTTGATCGGGTGTTCCAATCAGGCGCCAGAACAATGCGTGATTGAGGTGTCCGCCGCCATTTGTTCGCACTGTGGTTCGAACAGCCGGTGGAACCTCATGTAACTGCCGAAGCAGTTGCTCTATGGTCATACCGTGCAGTTCGGGGTAGTCCTGCAGCGCCGCGTTCAGTCGCTCGACATAGGCGCGGTGGTGCTCGTCATGGTGGATGCGCAGGGTGCGCGCATCCAAATACGGTTCAAGTGCATCCACGTGAAAGGGTAACGGCGGCAGTTGGAAGGGATAGGTCTGGCTTGTCATATCATTTCTCCTGAGTAGACCGCGGACCGGGTTCGATCAACGGGCGTGCTTTTCATCCGAGGACGACACGGACTCGATGGGTGGCGCCGTCATCGACCAATGTGACCCGACCCGGCAGCCCCGGCAGATCGGCGTCATCGAGCTGCAGTGTGGTGACGCCCTTGTTGACCCCGTCCGGATTCTCAAACGCAATCTCGTGAGGCGTTCCACGGTATCTCAGCTTGACTTGGAACTGGTTCCATCCCCGCGGCACGCACGGATCCAGCAGCAGTGCCGCACCCTGAATGCGGCAGCCGAGAATCCATTCAAGGCCCGCGCGATACATCCAGGAAGCGAAGCCGGTGTACCAGGTCCAACCACCGCGCCCAACATGCGGTGCTTCGGAGTAGACTTCGGCCGCCACCACGTAGGGTTCGACCTTGTAGCGAATCGCGTCTTCGAGACTGCGGGCATGATTGTTGGGGTTGAGCATCGAGTAGAGCTCAGAGGCCGAACAGGGGCGAGTCGGGTGCTGACTTGCTGCGCAGTGGCAAGGCTGGTGGCGTGTTGCTCAAGGCGCTCGACACTGAAAATCTCCGCGCGGATCAATTCCGCAGAGTCGAAGGCTGAGGTGTTGCCTGGCCGGTTTCCGCGCCGCGCGGCGAATGACATCATGTTGCCCAGGGTCGGTTTTATGTTCCATTGAAGGTGAAAACTGTAGTCGAGATGGTGATTTTGGTCTGTGTGATAGCGTACCGACGCCGGGCATCATCTGCGCCAGTATCCGGCTTTGTCGGACCGCTGAGCCGATCGCCTGCACAGGCAGGCCTACTGCCTGGGAATCGCTGCTTCCGCGGTCTCCATCCGGGCAACCGTAAGAAGGTATTTCCACGCACGGTTCCTGGCTAGCCTGCGGTGGCACGGCGGGAAATTCACGACGCAAAGGTAAGAAACTTTGACCCAACCCGATTATCTGCAGATGGATTTGACACAACCACCGCCTCGCGAGTGGCGCACCCGGAACGAGTTGCGCAGTATGGCGCGGATGGCGGCATCAGGCCTGGGTATCTATATATGCTATCGCCTGATGACTCCTTTTTTTCCATCGATCACTGCGGCACTGGCCCTGGCCGTGGTGTTCGTGCCCCTGCAGCGTGTGATGGAGGCGCGGGTGAAGCGCCCGGGGCTGGCGGCAATGCTCTCGGTGCTGGTCATCGCAATGCTGGTAGTTGCGCTGGTGACGCTGATCACGCAGCAGGTAGTGACAGAAGCCGCGCATGGGGTGGAGGTGCTGGAGCAGAAGCTCGCGAGCGGCAAGTGGCAGCAACAGCTGGAGCCATACCCCCAGCTGTTGGCCGTGCAGCGAGCAATAGAGCGGCAGGTGGATATAGCGGGCACCGTGAAGACACTGGCCGCCTGGCTGAACGTGACCGCCGGCGCCTTTGTAAAAGGTTCTGTGTTCCAGTTGATCGGTGTATTCCTGACGTTTTACCTGCTGTTCTTTTTTCTGCGTGATCGTGAGGCCGCGCTGCGCGCACTGCGCACCCTGTCACCGTTCTCGAACGAGGAGATGGACCTGGTATTCCAGCGCATCGGCAATACCATTGATGCCACCGTTTACGGCATGATTGTCGCCTCCTCGGCGCAGGGACTGCTGGGGGGATTGATGTTCTGGTGGCTCGGCCTGTCGGCGCCATTGTTGTGGGGCGCCGTGATGGCCGTGATGGCCATGGTTCCTGTTGTCGGCGCTTTCCTGGTGTGGATTCCGGCGGCGGCCTACCTGGCACTGGAAGGACACTGGGGCAAGGCCGTCATTCTGTCGTTGTGGGGCATACTCGTGGTCGGCACCATCGACAATCTGTTGCGCCCCTTCCTGATGGGAAAGAGCCTGGAAGTGCACACCGTACTCGCCTTTCTGTCGATGGCCGGCGGGTTGCTGCTGTTTGGACCCGCGGGTCTCATACTCGGCCCCGTCGGGCTCGCCGTGACCACGCAGCTGCTGGAAATCCAGCGCGACCGCAGCATCGGGGGAGCGTGATAGGCCGGCGTCGGTGGGTTGATGAAGCGGGTATCAACTCTCCTTCTGGCCGAGGTTGGCGTGCAGCACCGCACCATTGATAACCGGGTTGTGGTGGGCCCAGCGAATCAGCTCGGCAATCTCGGCCGGATCGATCAGCCGGTTGAAACTGTTCATGCCGGCGATCATGCGCTCGACATCGGGATTCGCGCCCAGGTGGGTGCGCAGCATTTCGGTATCGGTGAAGCCGGGGCAGATCAGGGCGGTGTGCACGCCGCTGCCCATCAGGTCCTGGCAGGTGGCGCGCATGATGCCCAGCTGGGCGTGCTTGCTCACCACGTAGCTGAAGGAATTCGGCACGGCCTTCTCCGCCAGGGTAGAGCCGACGTAGAGCACGCTGGAGCCGGGCGGCAGCAGTGGCAGCAACCGCTGGTTGAGACTGTTGATGCCCACCACGTTGGTCTCCAGCACCTG
This sequence comes from uncultured Halioglobus sp., assembly GCA_964436585.1. Classification (GTDB taxonomy): domain Bacteria; phylum Pseudomonadota; class Gammaproteobacteria; order Pseudomonadales; family Halieaceae; genus JARRPM01. Next base: position 3,834 of record CAYTDW010000225.1, read on the forward strand.
GCGCAGGCTGTCGCTGTCACAAGCGGTGGCGCTGTCCTTGCGCATCTGGCTGGCATTGTGTACCAGGGCGACGCTGGCGCTGCCGGCAATGGCCTGCGCCAGGGTGTCGCCCGCCCTGCTGATGGCATCGGCTGCAGCGAGGTCGATTTCTACATTATCGACCTCCGGCAGCGGGCAGGGCCGCCGCGACAGGTTGTACACCCGGAAACCCTCGGCCAGGAAGGCCTCGGCGGTAGCCCGGCCGATACCCACGCTGGCGCCGGTGATTATTGCGGTATGCATTGGTCGGGTCCCCTTGCCTTGAGTGCGCGGCGGACCCCTGTCCGCCGGCTCCCATCATAACGCACCGCGCGGGCGGCTGTCGGCAGTGCGGTGGTTGCGCAATTTCCGGACAGGCGCAACAATGGCCCTCATTCCGGATGCCGCAGAACTGTACTCATGGAGCAATTGACTACCCTTTACATCGGCAAGGAGCGCCACAAGTTTTCTGCCGCGCACTACACGATATTTTCCGCCACTGAGCGCGAGCGCCTGCACGGTCACAACTACTCGGTATCGGCGCGCATCGTAGCCCCCATGGGAGACAATGGTTTCGCCGCTGATTACCAGGTGTACAAGCGCCGCCTGGACACCCTTTGCGAGGCCCTGGATGAATACATGCTGCTGGCGGGGGAGTCCCCCTACCAGGAGATTACCGAGGACGGCGCGTATTACCGGGTTGCCTTCGCCGCCGAGCAGATGCTGTTCCTGCGCAGTGACACCCTGGTGCTGCCCATCCGCAATGCCACGGTGGAAGAGTTTTCCCGCTACCTGTTGCAGGGCCTGCTCGCGGCGTCGGCCGGGGACGACCTGCGGGAGCTGGAGTTGTGCGTCGCTTCCGGTCCCGGCCAGAAGGGCTGCGCCCACTGGGCGCCCGGCTGAGCCTGTGCCCGCCTGCGCTCAGGCGGCGTCAGCGGTGGCGATGCCGCAGTGGCGCAACAGCGGTTCGATGACCGGTTCGCGCCCGCGGAATGCCACAAATAATTCCATCGCATCCCTCGACCCGCCGGCCTCCAGGATATGGGTCCTGAAATCGCTCCCGGTCTGCGGGTTGAAAATACCTTCCTCCTCGAAGCGGGAAAACGCATCCGCTGACAGTACCTCGGCCCACTTGTAGCTGTAATAACCCGCCGCGTAGCCGCCTGCGAAGATGTGGGAAAAGCTGTGCTGCAGGCGGTTGAAAGCCGGGGGAATGACCACCGCCACCTCGTTGCGCACCTCATCGAGCAGCGCCTGCACCGCAGCGCCGCCCGCGGCGTCCCACTCACTGTGCAGGCGCAGGTCGAACAGGGCGAATTCAAGCTGGCGCGCCATTTGCATGGCGGACTGGAAATTGCGCGCGGCCAGCAGCTTGTCCAGCAGCGCCGCCGGCAGGGGCTCGCCGGTTTCGTGGTGGCCGGCGATCAGCGCCAGCGCCTCGCGCTCCCAGCACCAGTTTTCCAGGAACTG
>CAYTDW010000226.1:0-5298 GCA_964436585.1 uncultured Halioglobus sp.
CGGTATGGCCCTTGTAGGTCACCGTCTTGCCGCCGCCCATCGGTGTGCCGGTGCTGGTGATCACGATCGAGGAGCGCCCGTCCCTGGCAATTGCCTTGATGCGTACGCGTTCGCGGGTGGCAGTCATCCAGATCTTGCCCTTTGCTGGCACATAGGCAGTGGTGACGCCGATCGGATGTCCCGATTTGTTTGACCAGATGAACGTGCATTCGCCAGCCGCGTGCAACAGCTCTTGCTCCCGCTCGGGATCCAGGCGATACATTTTGACATCGTCATAATTGACGGCCTGCTCTGTCATTTCAATTCCTACTGGTTGCTGTTGGTGTGGCGGCCGATAGCGCTTGAGTCACTGTCCTCGAAGATTTCCTCCAGCCGGTCGCCAAGGTAGTCGAGCAGCTTCGGGATGCGCTGTTTGCTCTCTACCGTCAACTGGCCCAGCGCCATGCCTTCCATCATGAAGCGGACGACGTCCATGGCCAGCAGGTAGCGGTCACCGCGATCATTCCACTCCTCGAACAACACGGAGTTCGTCTTGTGCACGTGCTCGGCGAAGCGCGCGCTGGAACTGCGCAGGATGTTTTGCAGCTCCGGATCCGTACGGCCCGCTACGCACAGCTCGTGGTAGATCGTGGCGAGGTCACCGACCAGGTATTCCCAGTAGGCGTCGAGCCCCGCGCGGCGACGGGCCTTGCCCTTTTTCGCCTTGGGGATCGCATTGACGCGCGCGGTATAGTCCTCCAGCAGCTTACCGTGCAGGTACTCGACCGCGGCCTGGATGAGCTCTGTCTTGGAAGGAAAATGGTGCAGCATAGCGCCGCGGGAGACGCCGGCCGTACTGGCGACCTTGGCGGTGGTCACGTTGGTATAGCCGAGATTGATGAAGCAGTTGATGGTCGCATCCAGGATGCGGTCCCGGGTCATGGCGCTTTTCTGCGCCTGCCAACTGATATCGTCTTCGCTCGCTGCGGCGGCGTCCTTGATCTGTGGAGACTTGTCAGCGGCCATTTGCCCTCCAGGGCGGTGCGGTGAATAAAAAAACAGATCTGCCTGATTAAAACAGGCTGCGGTTGACGCCCATTATATACAAAACCCCGGTGCTCCGGCACGGACTTCGCGTGCTCACGAAACGCCTGCAGCGCCGCGCACCCGGAAACCTGCACGCGCTATTTTCCTGCCAGGCGCTTAACCACCGGCGCGAAGGCCTCCACCATATGGTTCTCACCGTCATCCAGCACGGCAATATAGGAAATTCCGTAGGTCTCCCGGCGCCGTTCCAGCTCCTCGCACATGTAGTCGACGCTGCCGATCAGGCAGTGAGGGTGGCCGAGAATATCCTCGGCACTCATTCCCAGCATGTCGCCGATCGCGCTGGCGGTCGGTACCGGGTGGTCGGTGACGATGGTGTTGTAGGCGCCGATTTCCAGCTCAAGCTGGTCGAAGCGCGGACCGGCCCCGTCCCTGATCCACTGTATCTTCTGCGCCGTGGCCGCTGCGAGCCCCGAGTTCATGCCATCGGGTCCCAGCATACCGGCCCGGTTGTTGAAATTGAGGCTGACGATATCGGCCTCCCGGCCCGCGAAGCCGAGGATTTTTTTACTGCCGCCGCCGATCATCAGGGGTGGGTGGGGGCGCTGGGCGGGCCCCGGCAGGCCCGAGAAACCGGACCAGTTGATGAAGTCTCCCTGGATGGACAGGGGCTCCCCGGTCATAAACGCCTTGTAGGCATGGACGAACTCGGCGCAGCGGGCGAAGCGCTGGGGAAACTCGTCGAAGGGTAATCCGATGGCGTCGTACTCCGCCTTGATCCAGCCTGCGCCGATGCCGAACTCCAGCCGGCCCTCCGAGAGGTAGTCCATGGTGGCGGCTTCCTTGGCCAGCACCACGGGATTGCGGTAGTCATTGCAGAACACCCGGCAGCCCACCCGCAGGGTGGTGGTCTGTTGCAGGGCCATGGCTATCGCCGGGACTGCCGCCAGCATCTCGGGCGTGTGGTAGGTGCTGTCCAGGGCGGGCCCTGCGCTGAGGACGTGGTCGGCCAGGAAGAACGTGGAGTAGCCGAGGGCCTCGGTCTTGTCGATCAGCGTGCGCCAGCTTTTGGGCGAGGTGGTGTTGAAGCTCTGCAGGGAGAATCGGAAGGGTTTCTTGTTGCTCATTGCTGCAACTCCAGATGGGGGGATTGGCCCGCCGCTGCTCGCGGTGGATGGCGCTGGCTCAGGACAACTTCCTGATGCCTACCGGAATCGTGCTCTGGCGTGGCATACCGGAGTATTTCTCCGCCTGCTGCCGGTTGTCTATCAGCCGGTTGGTATTGCTGCCCAGCTCGCGCACCCGGGCGTCGGCGTCGAGCGCAGGGTCGGGGCTGCCACCCCAGCAGTGGGACATGGAAATCACGCCGGGTTTGATATCAGCACTGGCGGCGGCCACCGCGGGAATCCGGCCGTGGGCGGAATACACTTCACAGATCTCGCCATCGGCGATCCCCAGCGCAGCGAGGTCCCGCGGATGCATGAAGGCCGGGTTGGTGGTGCCCTTGCTCCCCAGCAGGCTGAGTTCCGGGCCGGTGGAATTGTAGGTGTTCTTCATGCGCCGGCTGACCAGCAGGTGCGAATACCCCTCAGCGCCCGGCGCCTGTGTATCGCGGTAGGCTGCCGCCAGCTCCTCCGAGAGCCCCGCGGGAAACAGCTCGAGGTAGCCCTGCGTGGCGGGATCGGCTGCCTCGATGATGACATCGAGGTCGGGGTAGACAGCGCCGCCCGCGTTGGCGCGCATTTGCGCCAGCGGTACCCTCGAGCCTGCGGTGATGTTTTCGAGCAGCTCGAACTTGGTCGGCTTGCGGTCCATGGCGATGGGACCATTGCCGAGACTCATGGCAAGGCCCATGCGCCTGCCCATGCCCCAGAAAAATTCCCACTCCTCGATCTTGTCGCCCTCGGCTTCCACCACTGTCGGGGTGTACTGGCTGTAGGCCTGGTCATGCCAGATGTCGGTGAGCAGGGTGACGTCCTCCCGCTCCAGGCAGATCTTGGGCGAGAGCACGTAATGCGCGAGCTGGGCGGTGGCGGCGAGCTTGATGTCGATGCACACCAGCAGTTCCAGCCCTGCAAGTGCGGCGAGCGTTTTTTCCTGGTCTGGCCAGGCCAGCAGGGGATTGCCCCCCACGCAAATCAGGGCCTTGATCTGGCCCTCCCCGGGCAGCAGCATCTCGTCGGCGATGACTGCCGTGGGCATTTCACCCAGGGGTCCGTAGGGGGAGAGCACAAATACTTCACCGATGTCGGGGGAGACCCGGCTCCTCACGCCATCGCTCAACCACTGGGGCTGGGGTGAGGTGGCCTGGGCCCGGCGCTGTGCCGGGGCGGTCAGCACGCCGGGATTGGGCAGCCTTTCGCCCTCGCGGTAGTGGCGCCCGCAGATGGCATTGAGTGCCTGTACCAGGTGCTGCAGCAGATTGGGGTGGGGGCCCATCTCCGGGCCGGTGCCGGTGACGGCGGAGCCGCGAGGCCCCGCGGCGAACATCCTGGCGGCTGCACGAATCTGCTCGGCAGGTACATCGGCCGCGGCGGCCACCAGTTCCGGGGTGAAGCGGCGGGTCTCCCGGTCCAGCGCCTCCAGGCCGCGGGTGTGCCGGGCGCAGAACTCCCTGTCGTAGAGCCCCTCCGCGATGATCAGCTGGATGATACTGGCGACCAGCGCCGCATCCTGTCCCGGCTTCACCTGCAGGTGCAGGTCGGCGCGGGCGGCGACCTCGGTTTCCCTCGGATCGATGCAGATCACCCTGACGCCCCGCTTCTTGCCCTCGCGCAAAGCATTGAAGGGGCTGAAGGAGGGGATGCCGCCGGGAATCGAGTAATGTGACACCAGCGTGTTGTTGCCGATGATCATGGCTACGTCGGCATCGCACCACATGTGACTGCCGGCGTTCCACCAGCCCATGCGGGCCGGGCCTATCGCCACCTTGGCCGGTTGGTCGATGGTAACGCTGGTGTAGTAGGACGGCGAGCCGATGGCGTCGTGGAAGGCCCGCGCCACCGCGTGCGCAGCGGAGTTCTGGTAGGAGTAGGTGCCGTTGTAGCTGGCGATGCTGCGCGGCCCGTACTGCGCCAGTATGGCCTGCAATTTCGCCGCGATTTCGTCCATGGCCTGTTCGCTGCCGATGGGTGCGAAGCCGCCGTCTGCCTGCTTTTTCAGCGATTGTGGCAGGCGCGTGGGATGGTAGATCTGCTCCGCCAGCTGGCGCCCCTTGATGCAGGTGTAGCCGCCAAAGACTTCGTTGCTGGTGTCCGGCTCGATCGCCAGCAGCCGGTTGTTCTCGACGGTGGCCTCCATGGGGCAGTAGGCGTGACAGAAGCGGCAGTAGGTTTTTACTTTTTTCGTCGCCATTGCAGTTGCGGTCTCCGCCAGCGGTGGTGATGTTTATTCAGTGAAAAAATCGGCGCGGGGCCTGCCCTCGGGGTCGTACACGGGTTCTTCCAGGGCGACCTTGAATTTCGCCACCACGGCGTCGGTCACGCCGTATTTCCCCAGCAGGGCCAGCATCCGGGCGTAGTAGGGACCTGCCAGGTGCGCCGCCAGGTCCGCGGTAGATGCCCAGTTTTCGAAGACGTAGACCCGGGTGGTGGAGGTGGGGTCTGCCGACCAGACGTAATGCGCGCAACCGGGCTGGGACCGTGTCTCGCCCATCAGCGCGGCGGCTTCGGCCAGAGCCGCAGCGCGTTTGTCCGCGGCCAGTTCAATGGTTCCGGCGATCAGGATTGTCATGCTCGATTCCTTGTGATGGCTGCCGCAGCCTGGAATTTTCCGGCCCCTGGCAAGGTAGCAGATTGCCCTGCCTGAAACAATCAGGGTTGACTGATTTTATTGCGTGGGCCTATGCTGCATTGCTTTTCAACCGTGTGCCGCGATACTGCGGCCACTTCTCCCGCAGGCGAACTACAGATTGACCTCGCCGCCGGAACCTTCTTTGAATTACAAGGCAGAGCGTGCAATGACCGACATGACCAACCGCCAGTACTTCCTGGCCTCCCGCCCCGGGGCGATGCCCACGACCGAAAACGTGCAGTGCCGCGACGTGCCCCTGGTACCACCCGGCCCCGGCGAGGTGACGCTGCGCAATCTTTATATCTCCCTGGACCCGGCGATCCGCGGCTGGATGGGCGATGAGCCCAACTACATCGAACCCATCGCCCTGGGGGACGCTGTGCGCAGTTCCGTCATCGGCCGGGTGGTGCACAGCAACAGCCCCGATTTCGCCATCGGTGATGTGGCCATGAGCCTGGGGGCCTGGGAACAGTATACGAC
>CAYTDW010000227.1:0-5262 GCA_964436585.1 uncultured Halioglobus sp.
GACGGCGGATCGTCGCCCCCCAGCCGAACCTCAGGATGGTGAAAAATCAAAGAGCAGTACCTCGGCGTCACGATCGCCGCCCAGGCTGACGGCAGTCGCATCGGCAACAGTCCCTAGTTGCGCACCACGCGAGTAGTGGTGCCATCGGAAGTCACCCGGACAGCATCGCCGACGCGGAATTCATTGGAAGAGCCGGCCTGCACCACTGACATCAACATGTTGCTTTCCAGACGCACGGTAATCTCAACACCGGGTGTGGTGGATCGGGTCATGGCGTTCGCTGCCGCGCCACCGGCCACCGCACCGGCCACGGCGCCAGCGGTATTGGCGCGGTTGCTGCTGCCCAGGGAGCTACCGGCAATCCCACCCAGCGCGGCGCCAGTGGCGGTGCCGACACGACTCGGGGCGTTCTGGATGCTCACATCACGCACGGCGTATACCATGCCCAATTGCACAGATTGCGCACGTCCGGCCTCGCTACCGGAGAAAGTGCTGGTATTGTTGGTGGTTTCACATGCGGTCATCAGGGTTGCTGCACCCAGCATGGTTGCAGCGACAATTATTCGGGTAATCTTCATAGGCAAACTCTCCAAATTGGTAAAATCGGCGTGAAATCCAGGTTGCTAAGGCGGTACGCAGACGCGAAAAAACTATAGCGTCATTGATTTACGAAGTCCAACGCACACCCGCGCCGGAGACTTAATGCCGGCCCCCGATTCCCGCCTATTTTCTATGACCAATTCAGGTACTGCGGACAGGGTCCGGGTCTGCGCGCGGCGGCGTATGCTGAAGCCATGCAAGGGACAATAATCGACAGGCGCGTGATGCTGACAGCGAAGAGGCACTGGAAACAGGCCACTGACTACGCCTATTGGATGGGCATGGCCATTGGCATGGTCGTGGGCGCCAGCCTTGGGGTGATGGTTGGCCTGGTGTGGTAGCAGACGCTGCGGCTGCGCAAGCCGCGGCGGGCCGGGCTAGCCGGCGGGGCGTAGACTGTTGCTATAAATGGAGTCGGGTCATCTCCGAAAAGATAGCACAACGCATTGATATAACGGCATTTTTATAAACTGGAATTACGGTTATACCCCCGAATGTGCCCCCAAATATTTTTGCCACCCCCTGTTTGCCCAGTTTATCGTTATTGTCCCTCTCGTCCTGCGTCCAGAGCCTTTCCCGGTATACCGGCGGTTGCCGGTATCAGGGGCAATGGAGTTATCTAAAACGAAAGCGCCGGGTCCTCCCAGAAATTCCCCACAAGTAACGAAATCCCGCGATGCCTGCCACCCGTGACGGTAAGCCGACTCGAAGAACCTATCGTGGGGGGGCTGCGCCAGATAAGAAACACCAACCACGGTTTCAGACAACTTTCTCTAGCGGAATGATGCGCTCTGCGTCCCCCGCAGTGTGGAAGTCTGGGGAGGACCCGGCGCGCCCTATAGGTCGTACGGTTTATCGTTGGAGGCTTCAAATTCCAGTCCTGCCCTGCCGCCTATCTGACAACTGCCTGCCGCAACCACTGATTGGCAGCCCTGCGCCCCTGGTTGGCCTTTCGGTGTCCTGTTGGCTCTCCCCGCATAGCGTCATGCCACACGGCCACATACTGCGCGATATAGGCATTGCGCCGCGCGGTGTCTTTGGGAAGGTGCCAGCGTAGAAACGCCAGGTCCTCGGGCAACAGCTCCACGCCCTGCACCCTGAAATACTCCAGGGTAACGGGTAGCGGCTTTGCAATTTCAGCCCTCGGGGCGGGCGGATTGGGCGGATTGGGCGGAAACACAGTGGTGGCGCGGCTTTCATTTCCCGCCCCTGCGGGCGGATTAGGGCGGACTCTATCGACTCCCGCCCCTTTCCCGCCTCTTTCCGCCTCGGGGGGCGGACTGCGTAGCCCTTGCGGTTGCTGGCGCTCCGCCCTCTCCGCCCTTTCCGCCCCTGCCGGTGTGCAATATCGCGGTTTCGGTATGAGAATGTCCGCCAGGTTCACGGGGTCGCTTCCCATTCGCTGGGGTCGCCCTTGCTGTTGACGGCTATCACCCGCGCCGCCTGGGCTTCCACCAACTGCCCCATAATCACGCGGATATGCCCTGCTGATTTGCGGTGCCGCTTGGGGGTGATTAATCGCTGTATGTCATCAATGCCCGCACGCCTCTCCTCCCGCGCCGTGAGCCATTCCAGCACCTCGGTGGTATCACGTTCCAATAGACTGGCTTCATTCAACTGGGCGGCCCTCAGTGCGCCCTGTAGGTAGTACACCGCCAACATCCAGGCGCGCTCCATCTGTTCGCCCGTCACCTCCCCGGTGCTCTCAATCACCGCGAATATTCCGGCTATCCGGTTGGCATTCTCCGCCGCCTTGCTCGCGATCGGCTTTACCAGCTCCAACGCGCCGCCGGGTGCCAATTCCCGTTCTGTGCGGTTGTAGGACTCCACCCATATTTCCCTGGCCTCCTGGCTCAATCCCAGCGCGGGCAGGTCCAGCCCTCCGCCGTCACGGGTGGCGGGGACATGGGCCAGCAGGTCGGCTATGGCGGCATGGAAGCGAATTACCGCCGGGTGCTCCATCGGGTTGGTGTGTTTATAAAAACGCGTCCCCGCCAGGGTGTCAGCCTCCGCAATCAGGAAGCGGGCCAATATGCCCTGTCCCATCAATAGCGGGTCGCCCAATACCGCCTGGGCAATGATGGGCTGCACCAGCAGGTGAATAGATAACCTGCGGTCATACATTGTCACGCTTTCACCCTGCGCGGCACGGGTGCGGGTAATAGGTGAACCGTCCCAGTACTTGGAAAGCCCCGCTATGGTTTTCTGCATGTTGTCCGGATTCATGGCGTGTCCGCCAAAAAACTGCGCGCCCTCATCGCTGAATAATGCCTGGCTTGGCCTTCCCAGTTTGAAAGACTTTTGCAGGCCCTCCAGGGTGGGTTCCTGGCAAATAACAATCGGCTCCGGGGGTGGTTCTGGTGGTGTCAGCTCATTTAGTGCCGCCGACTTATCCGCTGCACTTTTCTTGCCGGACAATGCCGCCTTGTGTTCACTGTCGTAGACATCGTGCGCATTCTTGAAGTCTTGCAGGTCCTGCACATGCTCGCGCACGCGCTCGCGCTGCCATTGTGATAGTGGCGCGCTGGCTACACTGTCACAGGCGCTTTTGCGGTCGCCGGACTCTGCAATGGTGAGTAAAAACAGGGACAGGGGAATAGTCCGCCCATCAATGACAATGTTCCCCTTGTCCTGGGCAGCGAATGCCGCCACTGCCAGCACTGAATGCGCCGCTATCGGTACTGGGGCGTCTACGGTGCTGGCAATGGCCCTGGCTGCGCTCCCCAGCAAATCGCCCATTGCGTCTATTGGGTAAGGTATTCGGTCGGCCACCGCGTGCAGCTTGGCGGGCAATTCTTCCGCATCGTCAATAACCGGCTTTGGGGCCAGGTCCTGGGCAAGATTCATCGTCTTACCCTCGGGCAATGCGCCGTATCGTTAAAGTCAGTGCAGGTACAATCGTGGCGCATGCAGACGGTGGGAAAGGTTAGCGCGCCGCCTACTGCACTTGCCGCCTCCCTGCCTTTGTTAATGCCGGGGTTGCCCGGTGTCCTGTGATCGTTGTCAGCGGCCACCACAAGCGCCAGGCGTGGGTATTTGCTTCGGACTGCCTCGGCTACAGGTTTTAGGTTTCCCGCATTCATGGCGGCCACCACGGGCACGCGCAGGGTTTGGTGAATGGTCGCAGCGGTTGCCCAACCCTCCGCAATATAAACCTCCCCAGCTTCTGGTATCTCGCGCGCGCCAGCCAAAGCAAAACAACCGGTGATGCGGCCACCCCATAAAAAGCGTTTATCCCCCCTCGTGTTGATTCTTTGCACGTTCAACAGATTGCCGTCATTGTCGCGCAGCGGCACCAGTAATAAATCCCCGGCCTGCCGTAGTCCCAACGCGGTTATGCGCTTGCGTGCCAGGTAAGGGTGGTCAACGGTGGCGGGTACGGCATCGCTCCAGAGGATAGCGGCCCGGCGGGCGGCATCGGCCTGATTGCCCAGCCTTTCCCGTTCCCGCTTTTCCTTTGCGATCCGCACCACGGCATCAATGCGGGCACGCTCCGCCGGGTCCAGCTCGCTTCGGGCGCCAGCCCTCCAGGTGGATTGATACCCTGTGCGCCAGTTGCCATAGGCCCCGGCGGGTATGCCGTCCAGGTGCAGGACATACCAGCAGGCCCCGTTGTGCCGCCTGCCCTCCGGGTCATCAAAGCGGTGTAGGTCGCCATCAGCTTCCGGGTGAATCACTGCACCCGTATCACGGTACACCACATCAGCGAATTGCCGGACGTCATCCATGCAGATAGTCATACCGCCACCCCCTGCCGCATCAGCACATAACGGGCATTTCGGTGCCTGTTAACCTGGGCGTTCTCGGTGGTGGCCCACACGGTGGCTATGTCCCAGTTGCGCGCGCGTAGTTCCCGCACCCTGGCTGCCGGGTGCATTATGTCCAGGCGTTCTCTTGCCTCGATAGTGGTTATGCCCTGGGCACCAACTCGGGCCAGTGCCTGGCTAATTATTTTGCGCTGAATTTCGGCGCTGTTAGAATGGAGGCGCTTTGCACTTTGGCCGTCTGTCCGGGCGGCTTTTCTGTTTTTCATGGTCCCGCCCTCCTACGCGCATTCACTGGTACAGGTTTGTTCTACAAACTGCGCCAGCCATTCATCCAGGGCGGCACGTTCGTAGAACACGCGGTTTCCAATCTTGCGGTATCGGGGGGCTGTGACTCCGGCTAGCTTCCCTATGTGGCGTGCGTTGCGGAGTGTGTCGGGCTTTACGCCTAGATATGGCGCGGCGGTGTTTGTGTCGTATTGCTCGCTAATCGGTTGCATTGCATCACCTCAATTGCTGAATAACTACGCCGAATGATTGCGGCGTATGTGAGGTGATGTTGCGGGGGCAATGGGAGGGGCAGTCTACGGGGGCAGAGGGGCAGGCTTTGCCCCCCAATTTTTAGAACAATTCAAGGCTTAGCTTTAGCCTGTTTGTTAACTCGCTTCCAAGCATGAATAAATGCGTCACGGCTAACGAACAAACTACGGTTAGATTTGACCATTTCCCACACCTCGGCTCTGACCCCTTTTCCCTTTTTTGCAGGTGGCATCTTCCCCGGTTTACGCCTGAGTGTTGAAAGCGCCTCTAGAATGGCCGCGTCCTGTAGAGGCCCTTTGTACAGCGGCTTCGGTTTTTCGGCTTCTAGGCTAGGCCCGCTAGTGGGTGCTGATTCTGC
>CAYTDW010000228.1:0-5244 GCA_964436585.1 uncultured Halioglobus sp.
ACGGCCGCCTCAACAATCGCAAGGGCGCCGAGCTGAATCGGCAGCTGATCAGGCTGGGCAGCTATGACGAGTATTTCATCTGCGGTCCCGAGTCCATGATTTCCGAGGTGTCACGGGGCCTGCGCGGGGTCGGTGTCGCCGAGGAGCACATCCACTACGAACTGTTCGCGGCCTCGGCCGAGGATGCCCGGGCCGTGGTGGCGAAGCACCACGCCCGCGCCAGGGCTTACGGCGGCAAGCTCAGCCAGGTGACGGTGATCATGGACGGCCGCGGCAGCCAGTTCGAGTTGAGCGCCGATGGCGAGAATGTCCTCGACGCGGGGCTCAACCAGGGACTGGATCTACCCTATTCCTGCAAGGGTGGTGTATGTTCCACCTGCAAGGCGAAACTGCTGGAAGGCAAGGTGGATATGGACATTACCCACGGCCTGGAACCCGGTGAAATCGAGCAGGGCTTTATCCTGACCTGCCAGGCCCACCCGATCAGCGACAAGGTGGTGGTGGATTTTGACCAGAAATAGAACCTGAGGACGTCAACCAGTGGAGAGCGCCCGATGTACTGCATGACCGTGGAATACCCGAAAACCGAAGGCAGCAAATTTGATTACGACTACTACCGCGACGTGCACATGCCCCTGTGCACCCGCCTGTTCGCCGGCCACGGCTTCCGCGGCTCCGTGATGCGCACCGGCGGCGGCAAGGGGCCGGGCAGCGGCGACCTCAACTGGGTCTCGCTGGACCTGGTCTTCGACAGCCCGGAGCAGTTGCAGGCGGCGCTGGCGGCGGGTGGCGCCGAGATCACCGCCGACGTGCCGCGCTACACCGATGTCAGGCCGCGGATGAGCTTCGCCGAGATTGCGCTGGCCGTAAGCTGATTTTCCCGGGCGGCCCGGCTGAACAGGTTATCGGAGCGCGGTCGCCTCGCCCTGAGGTTCTTTGCCGGGCTGTGCGCCAGCCTGCTGCTACCGCTGGTGCTGGTCTGGCAGATGCCGCTGGCGCCCTTCGCAGGCCTGGCCTGGGACTGGGCCAACGCCCTGGGCTACCTGGGGCTGGCGATCGTTTTACTGTTGTTCATCTACGCCGGCCGACCCCGCGCCTTCCCGCCTTTCGGCGGACGTTTCTTTGCCAACCTGCACCGCGACCTGGGCTATCTGGCACTGTTGCTGGTGGCGGCCCATGTGGGTTTGCTGCTGGCGACGGAGCCCTTGCTGCTGGAGCATCTCAAGCCCTCGGCACCGCTGTATATGCTGGCGGGGCTGGTGGCTACCGCCTTGCTGCTGGTGCTGGTCGTGCCGTCGATCACCGGCCTGCGCCGGCGTATCTGGCGGGACTATCGCCGGTTCAAGCGGCTCCACGCCTGGCTGGCAATCGCCTGCGTCGCGTTTATCGCCTGGCATGTGGCGGGCAGTCACTTCTACCTCAATACCCCGGTCAAGCTCGCACTCGCAGGCGCTGCCGGCAGCGCGCTCCTCGCGTACTACCTGCAAACTCGCTGCGGCCCGCGACGACGTGCGCGTTACAGTTCCCGGCAGCGAGCCGGCGCGGCTTACGCGCAGCTGCTCAGCTATGGTCCCGCGCTGCTGCTGGTGATCCTGACCCTGGCGTTGGTGGCGCTGAGGGTGCCGGAATGATCGGGCCCCGCAGCTATGGAATCGCCGCCGCGGCGGTGTGTACCCTGCTGGCCCTGGCCTACGCTGCACACGGCTGGCGCCAGGAGGCGATTGCCCGCAGTCCCCAGTTGCCCGTCGCCTTCGAGCATCTCGATCACAACAAGGTGCCCTGCGCCGACTGTCATCACAACTTCGTCGACAACAGCGGCGGTGGCGCCTGTTACAACTGCCACAAATTGACCCCGGAGATCGCCGCAGACATGCAAGCCATGTTCCATGACTTCTGTCGCGACTGCCATGTGCGGACCCGGCTGGCGGGCGGCGATGCCGGGCCCCTGCGGCAGTGCTCGCTCTGTCATACAGCTGGCGGAGCCGCCGGGTGACCTCTCCCCGCCATGTCGCCTCGGCGCGGGTGATGCGATTCTTTGGTTCGCCGCTCGCGCCAATGGTGGCGAGACCCTGGCTGGTTACACTCTCCCTCATGCTGCTGCGGCGCTATTTCTTTCCCTCGTCGCGGCTGTGGGCCATGGCCCGCGAAGCCGAGGGGGATATCGAACACTTCGGCCAGAACCTGGCGCTGCACCGGTTGCGCTCACGCCAGTTGGCCCAGTTGCGCTCGATCCTGGAGCATTTTGAACGCCTCAGGCTCAAGGCCTACATGGTGGAGCAGTTGTGGCGCGATTATTTTTTCGGGGATGCCGAGGTGGCGCTGGAGCGCTTGCTCATCGCCGAGGAGATGCGCCTCGATGCGCGCACCGCCTACAACGTCAGCCGGCGTCGTTTCCTGCCCTATCGCCACCTGCTGCAGGCTTCGGTGAAGATGATGCCGCCTTCCCCGGCACAGGTGGCCAGCCGGTTCGGGGAAAACGGCGAGCGCGTGGATGCCCTGTTTGAACTGCCCGCCACCCTGCCCCGGGTCGAGTGCTCGCGCGGCATACCGGTGCCCTCAGGCCGCGATTACTGGTTGCGTTTCGAATCACCGTCCCCGCAGATGGCGGATACTGTGTACGCCCGGGTGCATGAACCGCGTGGCGTGGTAAATCCGCCGACACTGATCTTCGGGCATGGCATTTGTGTCGAGTTCGACCACTACCACAACCTGGTGGACGAGGTGGCCGGGCTGACGGCCCTGGGAATCAGGGTGGTGCGCCCCGAGGCGCCCTGGCATGGCCGTCGGGTTTTGCCCGGACATTTTGGCGGTGAGCAATTGTTATCCACCGCCCCCACGGGGATGTTCGACTTCCTGGCAGCCCAGCACCGGGAGTGGGCGGTACTGATCGACTGGAGTCGCAGCACCAGTTCGGGCCCGGTGGCGATTGGAGGCAGCAGCCTGGGGGCGCAGACCGCCAAGTCCATCGCCATGCGGTCCGGCCACTGGCCCCGGGCGTTGCGCCCGGATGCGCTGTTTGCGGTTATCCACACCCAGCATATTGCCCAGACCGCCCTGGACAGCACCCTGTCGGATATCTGGAATCTGTCGGCCGCGCTGCGCGGCGCGGGTTGGTGGCGCGAGCTCGCGGAGCAGTGGCTGCTGCGCCTGGATCCCCTGGCAGCGCCCTCGATGCCACCGGAAAGTATCGTCAGTGTCACTGGCAGCCGCGACAATGTCACTCTCGAGAGCGCGGCCAACCACCAGCTGGACTTCTGGCAGGTACCCGCATCGAACCGCTTCAGTTACCGGCGCGGCCATTTCTCGACTCCCCTGGGAATGTTGCGCGATGTCGAGCCGCTGCATCGGCTGCGACAGGTGCTGCGGGAGATCGAGTGATGCGCTCGGCGCGGCGCCTGGATGAGCAGCTCGAGTTCGGTATCTCCGACTACGCGCTGGCCGGGCGGGCCGACTGGCTGGACCGTCTCCTGAACGATGCGGTTGTAACGCAAACCATCGCCGCGCTGGCGGCACAGACCGGCGCGTCCCAGGCCTCCCTGCGCGCGCGGGCATACCGCGATGCTCGTGAAATCGTCCCATTCTTCAACGCGCTGCTGTATTTTCGTATCGGCTACTGGCTGGCGCGCTGGTACCTGAGAATGCTGTACTGGATTCGCGCCGAATTTATCGACCGGGATGCCCTGGGAAAGATCGGCCGCGACTGCTGCGTGGTGCTGGTGTCGAACCATCGCTCAAATCTCGATCCCTTCATACTTATCTACCTGGCATCCCGCCGCGCCGCTATCTCCTATTCCGCCGGTGAGTGGGCGCGCCCCTGGCCGTTCAGTTACCTGCTGCATGCCATTGGTTTCTATATCGTACGCAGGGACAGCAGTGGCGATCCGCTCTATCGCACCCTGGTGCAGCGCTATGTCTACCTGGCAGCCTCCCGCTGCGTGCCCCAGGGGCTGTTCCTCGAGGGCGGGCTGAGTCGCGACGGGAAAATGCAACCGCTCAAGCTCGGCCTGCTCAGCTATCTGCTCAAGGCCCGCGGGCAGGCGAATTGCCGGGATATCGTCTTTGTGCCGGTAGGCCTGAATTACGACCGGATTCCGGAAGACAAAACCCTGCTGGCGTACCAGGAGGAGGGCTTTCGCGACAAGGGCAGATGGTATGCGCTGCTGGCGTTCCTGCGTTTCATGGTCCGGGTGATGCCGCGGATGATCGGCCTGACCAAGCCCTACGGCAAGGTGGTAGCGCACTTTGGGGCGCCGTTGTCCCTGGCCAGTTGGGAGCTTGCCGCGGGAATTGTCCTGGCCGACGCGGGTCCGGAGCTGCGGCGCGCCGGTATCACCCGGCTCGGGGAGACCCTGCGGGCACAGATCGAGCGCCTGATTCCCATCCTGCCCATATCCCTGCTGGCAGCGATATTGCTGGAGGCGGATGCCGGTGGTATCGACGGGAAACAGCTGCAACAGCAGGCACTGGCACTGGGAGAAACGTTGCGCAGCGCCGGTGCACCGGTGATGGTGCCACCGGGTCGGGAGGAGCGGGAATTCGCCGATGCCATTTACCTGTTGTTGAAGCGACGGGTGGTGGAACTTAGCGCGGATGGGCGCATTTGCACCACGGCGCGCGGGCGGCCATTGCTGGCTTATTATCGCAACAGTATTGCGGGAACCCAGGCCACCGCCGGGCAGACCGGACCCTGATGGCACACAGCAAACGCATGCTATACGATACGAGACCAATCCCGGGCGTGCCGGCAATTGAAGCGTAAAAAGGAATGAGCAGGTGAGCGAGCAACAGCGACTTGAGGCAATACGCCGCAAAACCCGCCAGCGCCTGGGATTTGCGCTGCTGGTACTGGTGCTGTATTTCGCCTATGTACTCAATTACCTGCCCCTGGGCAGCTTCCTCGGCGCAAGACTTGGCGATTCCCGGGTGACCGGCTCGCTGCTGATGTTCGCGAGCCTGATCATCGCGTTCATTATTCTGGAACTGCTGTTCCTGCTGTTGAACCGGGGCGATAGCCCGGGGAACGGGGGGTAGTAAGCTGATGCGCCTTGCCCGCCACCGCGTGGCGCGCATCCCGCTCCTGCTGGCGAGCCTGCTGCTGCCCTTGGGGCAGGCACTGGCCGCAGGCGGCATTGACGGGGAAATCCAGCGGCAGCCGCTCAATCCCACCGCGATCCTGCTGTTTCTGCTGTTCGTGGCCGCTACCCTGGGCATCAGTTACTGGGCATCGCGGCGCACCCGCAGCAG
>CAYTDW010000229.1:0-5240 GCA_964436585.1 uncultured Halioglobus sp.
ATTGCGCGCCGGGCTGGGTCCCGAGGACGTCCACCAGGGTGCCCGGGTGCTGGGCCTGTGTGCAGACGTTGCCGACAGCGCGGCGGTCGACGCCCTGTTCGCGCAGGCGGTGGAACAATTCGGTACCCTGGATGTGCTCGTCAACAATGCCGCGCGGGTCCCGACCGACGAGCGGGCCCGGGCCGAGTGCATGGCGCTGATGAGCACGCCCATTCCCAAACATTCACTGCGGGTCACCAGCCAAATGAGTGACGAAGCCTGGCAGCAGATGATGGAAGTCAACCTGAACGGGCTGTTCTACTGCACCCGGGCGGCGCTGCGGATCATGGAGCCCAGGGGTTATGGCAAGATCGTCAATATCGGCTCCATCGCCGGTATCTCCGGCCAGTCCTTCCACAGCCCCCATTACTCCGCCTCCAAGGGCGGCATGGTCGCCTTTACCCGGTCGGTGGGGCTGGAAGTGATCGGCGCCGGTATCAACGTGAATTGCATTGCGGCCGGTGGCGTGGGGACCGAAGCATGGGACCTGATGATCGCACGCGCCGGCGATGCGCTCAGGCTCCAGCTGATGCAGCTGATTCCCGCCGGGCGGCTGGGGACTATTGACGAATATGCCTCACTGGTTCTTTACCTCGCCAGTGACGCTGCGGCTTATATCGTAGGGCAGGTGATCAGTCCGAACGGCGGAATGGTCACCTGAGTTTGAACGGCAACTGTTTTCCCGATGATCGGGAGGAGAAGAAAATGAACGCACCCAACCGTATTGAAGCCTTCTCGGCGCAGGAGGCCGCATTGGCCGAGGGGCGCCGCGTCGTGCATGGCGACGTCACCGAACGCGTCCTGCGCCTGTTCGACCGCGCGCGCAATTCCGGCCAGCCGCGGGTGTCCCTGGAGCGCGCGGTGTTGTTTACCGAGTCCTTCAGGACCACGGAGGGACAACCGATGGAGCTGCGCTGGGCCAGGGCGCTCAAGCACGTGACCGAACACATCACGATCTCGATTTTCGAGGATGAGCTGATCGTGGGTCGGCCCAACAACTGGTTCGGCAAGCATGGCATCATCTACCCGGAACTCGACGGCAGCCTGATGTGCCTGGCCGTCGAGGCCTTCCGGGAAAAGCAGGGCCTGCCCGACTCGGTGGTGATCACCGACGAGGACAAGCGGATCATCGAGGAGGAGCTGGCGCCCTACTGGAGCGGGCGCGATTTCACCCCGAACTTCGTGCGCGCGCTGCCCGATGAGTCGCGCTTTGTGTCCTTCGGCCCCGATCGCGACAATATTTTTCTGCAGACCGGCGTCGTGCTCAGTTCCCAGTCGATGCGCCACTCTCAGAACTGGGTGATCGACCACGGCAAGTTGCTGCGACGCGGCTGCAAGGGCCTGCGGGAGGAGGCCCGGGCGCGCCTGGACGCGCTGGAGCATCCCATCGACCTGGTGGAGAAGAAGCCGTTCCTCGAGGCGGTGATCATCACCTGTGACGCGCTCTCCACCTGGGCGCGGCGCTACGCGGAGGAAGCGAAGCGCCTGGCTGCGGCTGAACCGGATCCCGCACGGCGCAGGGAGCTGGAAGACATTGCCGAGGCCTGCGCCTGGGCGCCCGAGAACCCCGCCCGCACGTTCCGGGAGGCGCTGCAGGTGCAATGGTTCTCCCAGTGCTTTTCGCGGCTGGAGGAAATGATCGGCGGCGACATCAACCAGGGCCGCATGGACCAGTACCTCTATCCCTACTATCGCCGGGATGTGGACGCGGGACGCTTGACCCCGGAGGCGGCGCAGGAACTATTCCAGTGCCTGTGGATCAACATGATGCAGTACCTGCAACTGAACCTTTCGCCGACCGCTGCGGCCGGCCGCGAGGGCTTCTCTCACCACGAGACCGTGACCATCGGCGGCCAGACTGCCGATGGGCAGGATGCCACCAATGAACTGAGTTACGTCCTGCTCGAATCCACCCGGCCGCTTTGCACCAGCTATCCCGAGTTGTCGGCGCGGATTCATGCCAATACGCCGGAGCGCTTCCTGCACGCGATCGCCGAATCGATCAAGGACGGCAAAGGCAGCCCCAAGGTGATCAACGACGAGTACGTGGTGCCGTTCTACCTTGGCCAGGGCGCCACCCTGCCGGAGGCGCTGGACTACGCCGTATCGGGCTGCATGGAATCGCGCCTGATGAACCGCGAGACCCACCGCACGGGCAACTCGGCGGTGAACTACGGCTCGGTGCTGGAAATGGCGCTGCGCGACGGCAGGGTCAAGATCTGGCAGGACGCCCGCTTCGGCCTGCCCACCGGAGATCCCCGCGGCTTCGCCAGCTATGATGAGGTCTGGAATGCCTTCAAGGTCCAGCTGGAAAACGTACTCCGGCACATCATGATCCAGTGCGCGGTGGGCCGCAAACTCAAGCCCCGGTTCTTCGCCGCGCCCTATGCATCGATGCTGCACGATCTGGCTTCGGCCGCCTGCATGGACCTGCAGCGCCACGATGAGGCGATTCCGGGTACCCTCGACCTGGCCTGTATCGATGGCGTGGGCGGCTTCGGCACCGCCATCGATTCGCTGGCGGCGATCAAGCACCTGGTCTTCGACACCCGGGCCCTGGGCTGGGACGAACTGCTGGCGGCGCTGGAGGACAACTGGGTCGGGCACGAGGCCACGCGCCAACTGTGCCTGAACGCGCCGAAGTACGGCAACGGTATCGAGTGGGTGGATAATATTGGCAACGATATCTACAAGGTGGTGCTCGAATACCTGCATCAGCACCCGCGCTCGAAGCCCGGACAGAGCACCATGGCCCGCATCATCCCGATCACCTTCCATGTGCCCGCCGGCAAGGTCACCTTCGCCACCCCCACGGGCCGGCCGGCGGGGGAATACCTCTCTGAAGGCATCTCCCCGGCCCACGGTATGGATGTCAAGGGTCCGACGGTGACCATGCACTCCATGGCCCGTGCCACCGCGGCGGCCTACAGGGAGAAGGGCGCGAACCTGATCAATATGAAGTTCAGCCCGGCCAATGTCGCCGGCGAGACCGGGACCCAGCGGCTGGTGCAGATCATTCGCACCTGGTGCCGGCTCAAGTTGTGGCATCTGCAATTCAATATCATCAACCGCGATACACTGCTCGCGGCCCAGAAAGATCCGGAGAAGTATCGCGACCTGGTGGTGCGGATCGCCGGCTACTGCGCCTACTTCGTCGAGCTGACCCCGATGCAACAGGCGGAAATCATCGCCCGCACGGAAGAGCAGGCGTGAGGTCCGCGCGAAACTGTTTCTACCCGGGTCGATAGCGTGCGCGCGGCACCCATCCGGCAGGTTGCCGTCTGCTACGGCGGTGGCTATGTGCCCGGGCTGGCCGCTGTGCTGGCTGCGATTGTGCAGGCGGCCAGCGCGCAGGGCTGGGCGGTAGCGGGCATACGCGACGGCTTCGATGGACTGTTGTTTCCCGAGCGCTACCCCGACGGCGGCGTCATTGAACTCGATGCGCGCACGCTGGCGGCACTGGCGGCCGCTGGCGGCAGCATCCTCGGTACCGGAACGCGCACCGATCCGTTCCGGGTCCAGGCGGTCAATGCCGATGGCCTGGTAGAGGAAGTGGATCGCTCCGGCAAGCTGCTGGAACTGCTCGCCGAGCGGGGCGTGGACGCACTGATCGCCGTGGTTGGGGGCAGTGCGCTGACCGGATCACATGCGCTGGCTGTGGCCTGGAAACTGGCGCGCAAGGGCCTGCGCTGTGTCTGCATTCCCAAGTCGATAGAAAACGACCTGGCGGTCACCGCCCGACCCTATGGCTATCACAGTGTACTGACCTACAGCAGCGAAATGCTCCGCCATATCCGCATCGCGGCGCGGGATGTGGGGCGCCTGGCGGTGGTCGAAATGCCGGGGCAGGTGGCCGGCTGGCTGCCGCTGGAGGCGGGCCTGGCCGGCGGCGCCGACGCGGTCCTGGTACCGGAGATTCCCTACACCCTCGACTCACTGGCGGCGCAGCTCGCCGCCCGCTCCCGCCCGGCCCTGGTGGTGGTGGCGGAGGGCGCGGTTGCGGCCGCGCCGGCATTCACCCCGTCGGGCCCTCCTGTCGCCGGATTGGTGCAGGCCCCCACCTCGCCCCTGCCGGACCCGGACTTCGGCGCCGGCGCGCAGGTTATCCACCGGGCCGGCCAGATCGCCCAGCGGGTCAGCAGCGACCTGCGCCGGCGCGGCGGGCATGAGGTGATGACACTGGTGCTGGACCAACTGGTCCGCGGGGGCGATCCCAGCGCGCTCGATCACACCCTGGGACAGGTCTACGGCAGAGCCGCGGTGCGCGTGCTGGCCGCGGCGCAGGACATGCCCGGCGAGGGCGTACTGCTGGCCGTGCAAAAGGCGGCAATCCCGGGTGAGGATGCGAGCGACGCCGACCCCGTGCCGCTGTCGGCGGCACTCAACCGGGTGCGAACCATCGCATTGGACGACCCGCTGCTGCGGGTAGCCCGCAGCCAGGGCATCGCCCTCGGAGATGCCGGGTGAGTGCGCGTTCCGGGTCGGAGGATATCCGCGGCACCGTCGTCAATATCCAGCACTTCTCAACCCACGACGGCCCGGGTATCCGCAGCACGGTCTTTCTCAAGGGCTGCTCCCTGCGCTGTAAATGGTGCTGTAATCCGGAAACCATCGCGCCCAGGCCGGAACTTGCCTACAACCTCAAGCAGTGCATCGGCGAGCAGGAGTGCGGGCGCTGTCTGCCGGTCTGTCCTGAAGCGGCGCTGCATGTCCTGGCCACCGATGGCAAGGTACGCGTCAACTGGGACCTGTGCACCAACTGCAGCGCCTGTATCGCCGTCTGCCCCTCCAACGCCCTCTATTCCTTCGGCAGCGAGATGACCGTCGCCCAGGTACTGGAAGAGGTGGAGCAGGACAGCGACTTCTACGCCGAGTCCGGCGGTGGCATCACCCTGTCCGGGGGGGAGTCCCTGCTGCAACCGGAGTTTTCCGCTGCATTACTGGCCCGGGCCCGGGAGCGCGGCATCCATACCGCCATCGAGACCGCGGGCAATGTCCCCTGGCGCTTCATGGAGCAGGTGCTACCGCACACCGACCTGGTGCTGCACGATTACAAGCTCAGCGATTCGCGGCAGCACAAGCGCTGGACCGGGGCCGACAGTGCGCGCATCCAGGATAATTACCGGCGCGCCTATCAGACTTGGCCGGACAAGCCCTTCATCGCGCGCATTCCTGTCATTACCGGTGTCAATGACACCCTC
>CAYTDW010000230.1:0-5230 GCA_964436585.1 uncultured Halioglobus sp.
CTTGCGGGCCAGCTTGGCGGCCTTTTCCTTGTCGACCTTCTGCTCCGCCTCCTCGATCAGGGAGAGCACGTCCCCCATGCCGAGAATGCGCGAGGCCAGGCGATCCGGGTGGAACGGGTCCAGGGCCGCGGTCCTCTCCCCCACCCCCAGGAACTTGATGGGCTTGCCGGTGATGGCGCGCACCGACAGCGCGGCGCCGCCGCGGGTATCGGCATCAACCTTGGTGAGGATGACACCGGTCAGGGGCAGCGCCTCGCCGAAGGCCTTCGCGGTAGTCGCCGCATCCTGCCCGCTCATGGCATCGACCACGAACAGCGTCTCTGCCGGCTGGGCCACCCGGTGCAGCTCGGCGATTTCGGCCATCATGTCCCGATCGATCGCCAGACGCCCGGCGGTATCGACGATCAGCACATCGCTGAACTGGATCCTCGCATGTTCGATGGCCGCCAGCACGATCGCCACCGGCTTCTGGGCGCTGTCACTGGCAAAGAAATCCACCCCCACTTCCGCCGCCAGGGTTTCGAGCTGTTTTATTGCCGCGGGCCGGTAGACGTCGGCGCTGACCACCGTCACCTTTTTCCTGTCGCGCTCCTTCAACAGCCTTGCCAGCTTGGCCACCGTGGTGGTTTTACCCGCGCCCTGCAGTCCCGCCATCAAAATCACGGCCGGCGGTTTCACCGCGAGGTCGAGCCCCTCGTTCGCCGCACCCATGACGGCTTCCAACTCACTCTGGACGATGCGCAGAAACGCCTGACCCGGGCTCAGGCTCTTCATGACTTCCTGGCCGAGGGCGCGCTGCTTGATGGACTCGACGAAATCCTTCACCACCGGCAGCGCGACATCGGCCTCCAGCAGCGCCATGCGCACCTCGCGCAGGGTCTCCTGGATGTTTTCTTCACTCAGGCGGGCCTTGCCGGATATGCCGCGCAGGCTCTGGGACAGGCGATCACTGAGGCTCTCAAACATGGCAAATCTCTCGGGAAAAATCGTCGCTATTGATTACAGGGGGACAAATCGGTACAAAGGGCCGAAGTATACTTCAGCCGGGGCTAACACCCAAGCCAATGCCTGTCACGATTCTCGCCCCCGCTGCCGCGCTGCTGTACCTGGCCGCCACGGCCCTGCAACTGCTGCATATTTTCCAGCAGCGACTGCAGATCAACCGCTCGGTGCTCGCCCTATCGCTGGCGGCCCTGCTGTGCCATGCCGGTGTCGTGTGGTACAGCGTCTTCGAGGGCGGCGGCGTGGAGCTGGGCTTTTACAAAGTATCCGCGCTGATTTTCCTGGCGATCAATAGCGTCTGCCTGGCCTCCCTTGCCCGTCGCCCGCTGCAGAACCTGCTGGTGGTCCTGTTTCCCCTCTCCGCCATGTCAGTGCTGGTGGCCGCCTATGCCCCCGACACCGCGCGCATCCGCACCGATCTTCCCGCGGGCATACTGCTGCATATCGGCAGCTCGATCCTCGCTTACGCGGTGTTGACGCTGGCCGCGGCCCAGGCCGCGCTGCTCGCGGCCCAGGATCACCAACTGAAGCACCGCCACACCCGCGGCCTGGTGCAACTGCTGCCGCCCCTGCAGCTGATGGAAAAAATGCTGTTCGAATTGCTGTGGGTCGGCGAAATCCTGCTCACCGTCGCGATAGCTTCGGGGTTTGTGTTTCTCGACGATATATTTGCCCAGCACCTGGTTCATAAAACGGTGCTGACGCTGGGTTCCTGGTTGCTGCTTGCGGTACTGCTGTGGGGCCACTACCAGTTGGGCTGGCGCAGCACGACCGCGGTGCGCCTGACCCTGAGCGGATTTGCCCTGCTGGTGCTGGCTTTTTTCGGCACCAAGCTGGTGCTGGAACTGATTCTTGGCCGCAGCTGATCTGAGCTGAACCCTGCCCCGTGTTACCCGGCCGGGCTACCACAAGACGGCATGCGACAAACCTTGCCCTGCGTGCGGTTTTTCTCCAAGATAGGCAGCCAACGCATAGTAAAGGTTTACCCCAGCTTTGAACGAAGCCTCGATCGGCCTGCTTTTCTCGGTTCTCGCTGCCCTACTTGTCCTTTCCGCTTTCTTCTCCGGTTCGGAAACGGGGATGATGTCGCTCAATCGCTACCGGTTGAAACATCTGCAGAAAAACAGGCACCGTGGCGCCATGCGCGCCGCCAAACTGCTGGAGCGCCCGGACCGGCTTATCGGCCTGATCCTGATCGGCAACAACCTGGTCAATATTCTCGCTTCGGCGATTGCTACCGTTATTGCCATACGCCTGTGGGGCGATGCGGGTATCCTGATAGCGACCGTGACCCTCACCCTGGTGGTGCTGATCTTCAGCGAGATCACGCCTAAAACCCTCGCGGCCCTACACCCTGAAGCGGTGGCTTTCCCCGCCTCACTGATTCTGCTGCCACTGCTCAAACTGCTGTACCCGGCGGTGTGGCTGGTGAGTAAGATCACCACCGGGCTGCTGCGGCTGCTGGGTGTTGACGCCGAGGGCAAGGGCGGCGAACAGCTCTCAAAGGAGGAACTGCGCACCCTGGTGGCCGAGGGCAGTGCGCTGATTCCCAGCCGGCGCCGGCACATGCTGTTAAACCTGCTGGCACTGGAGGAGGTTTCGGTCAACGACATCCTGGTGCCGCGCAGCGAGGTCTACGGCATCGACCTGGATGACAGCGACGACGAGATCCTGCGCGAAATCCAGACCAGTTCGCATACCCGCCTGCCGGTGTGGCGCGATGACATCAACAATATCGTCGGCGTGCTGCACCTGCGCAATATCAGCAAGGTGATCGATCGGCAGGGCCTGGATCGCGCCGCCCTGGAGCGCGAAATGGAGGCGCCCTACTTCATTCCCGAAAGCACGCCGCTGCACACCCAGCTGATGAACTTCCAGAAAAGCAAGCACCGTTTGGCGGTGGTGGTGGATGAATACGGCGAGGTGATGGGGCTGGTGGCGATGGAGGATATTCTGGAGGAGATCGTCGGCGAATTCACCTCCAACCTGAGCAACAGTGCGGACAATATTTTCCCCCAGCGGGACGGCAGCTTCATTATTACCGGCACCGCCAACATCCGCGAGATCAACAAGGCCCAGCACTGGGACCTGCCGACCGACGGGCCCAAAACACTCAGCGGGCTGATCCTGGAAAACCTGGAGTCTTTCCCGGATGCGAACGCAGGGCTGGCCATCGGGCGTTACCGGCTGGAGATTCTGGAGCTGGAAGGGAATGTGGTGCGTTCAGTGCAGGTAAGAATTGCGGAAGAGTCCGCGGCCGCGGCCTAGCGCGGTTTGAAGGGGAAAGACGCCTCCCGGCGCTCGCTTGCACACTGCAGTATCTCGCGCTTGCGCTGGGCGCTAGCCATCCACCAGTCGGTCACCTCGTCGGCACTGCGAAAGCAGCCCTGGCAGATGCCCTGCTCGTCCAGCACGCACACCGAGATACACGGCGACTGCGGTTCGGGCGCGCTCATTCCTGCTCCCGCAGGTCCGCGCTGAAACGGCGGGCGTTGCCCATGTAGTGGTCGGCGTTGTGCATCAGGGCCAGGCGCTGCTCTTCCGAGAGATGTGTCTTTATTCTGGCGGGTGAGCCCAGCACCAGGGAGCCATCGGGGATGACCATGCCCTCGGTGACCAGGGCGTTGGCGCCGATCAGGCAACCCTTGCCCACCCTCGCGCCATTGAGCACCACGGCGTTGATACCCACCAGGGAGCCGTCGCCGATGGTGCACCCGTGCAACATGGCGCAGTGGCCCACTGTCACGTTTTTGCCAACCACCATGGGAAAGCCGGGATCGGCGTGCAGCACGGTGCCGTCCTGGATATTGCTGCCAGCCACCACCTCGATGCGCTCCGCATCCCCGCGCAGCACGCAGGAGAACCACACGCTGCAGTTCTCGTGCAGGGTCACGTCGCCAATGACCGCCGCGTTCGGCGCGATGAAATGCCCCCCGCCTACCAGTGTGACCCGCTTGTCGCCCAGGCTGTATTTCATGGTGTTTGCATCCAGTCCCGCTTCAAATCAAGGCCCGCATCGTAAGCCACGTTGGCCAGCTGCGCCAGCACCGCGGCGGTGACGCCCCAGATGTTGTCATCACCCACCTGGTAATGCGGCACCATGCGGATACGAACACCGTCTGACATCGACTCGAGACGGAACACCTTGCGGTCGGCAAACACCTCCAGCGGCGCCATAAATACACTGTCAAACTCGCCGCTATCCACCGTCAGGTCCAGCACGGCGGGCACCCTCGCCACGCAGGGATGCACCTCGAAGCCGGAACGGGTAACCAGGGGCGACAACTCGCCCAGTGGATGCACCAACGCCTGCGCCAGGCCCACTTCTTCCTCCGTCTCCCGCAGGGCCGTCACCCAGGGGGTGGCGTCCCCCGGCTCGCGCTTGCCGCCGGGGAAGGCGATCTCGCCCGGGTGCAGCGGCAGGTGCAGGGCCCTGCGCCCGAGCAGCACCCGCGGCGCGCTCTCCGCGGTGAGGGCCACCAGCACCGCGGCCTCCAGCCGTTGGCCGAAGGGGCCATCCCAGTCCAGGCCCGACAGGGGTAACTCCTGCTCCAGGCGCTGCAATAAACCGTGTCGGGTCGCCATCAGCGCGGCAAGTCCGTAACCATCTCGAGCACATGCCAGGCGGGCTCTTCATAGGGGTGCGCCGCCTTCATGGCCGCCACGGCGGCAGCGACGCAGGCGGCCTCGCACACCATCTCCACCCGGTACTCCGCCACGCTTGCAACCTCGCCCTGGCGGCCGATGGCCGGATCACTGCCCGCCAGCGGCCGGAACTGGCCCTGTCCCGCCACCTGCCAACAGCACTGGTCGTACAGGCCGATGCGCCCGGCACCGGCGGCGAACACCGCGGCCTTCACCTGTTCCAGCGCCGATTCGGGTACGTAGAAGCAGAACATGTACACCGCTAGAGGCCCCGTGCCTGCTGCGCGTAAAACCCGGCGGCAAACGCATCCAGCCGCCGGGTCACAATGGCCTCGCGGATGCCCGCCATATGTTGCTGATAGTAGTGCAGGTTGTGGATAGTGTTGAGCTGGGAGCCGAGCATTTCATTGCACTTGTCGAGATGGTGCAGGTAGGACCGACTGAAGTTGCGGCAGGTGTAACAGGCGCAGCTGTCGTCCAGCGGTGCGGTATCGGCCTTGTAGCGGTTATTGCGCAGTTTGAGCACACCCCGGGAGGTGAAGATATAGCCGTTGCGGGCGTTGCGGGTGGGCAGCACGCAATC
>CAYTDW010000231.1:0-5222 GCA_964436585.1 uncultured Halioglobus sp.
GTGATCTACAGGCTAAACTTGCAGGTGCATGCACGCGCGCGGAGAAAATAATGGCCAAATCGATGAACGACATGGTGCTGATCAGCACCGACGACCATATCTGTGAACCCCCCACCCTGTTCGACAACCACCTGTCCGGCGAGGCGCTGGCAACTGCCCCCAAACTCAAGACGGACAAGAACGGCAAGAACTACTGGTCGTACCAGGGCAAGACCAAGCCCGGTATCGGCCTCAATGCCGTGGTGGGTCGACCGCTGGAAGAGTACGGCATGGAGCCCAACGCCCTGACCGACATGCGCGCCGGCTGCTATGACGTGCACGCGCGCATCGACGACATGAATGTCAACGGCATCGCCGTGCAGATGAATTTCGGCAACTCCATCGGCTTCGACAATGACACCATACACCAGGCGAAGGACAAGGACCTCGCGCTGGTTCACCTGCGCGCCTGGAACGACTGGCATATCGACGAATGGTGCGGCGCCTACCCGGGGCGGTTCATTCCCCTGGCCATCCTGCCCAACTGGGACATGAAGGCGACCGTGGCGGAGATCAGGCGCGTGGCGGACAAGGGCTGCACTGTGGTCAGCATGTCCGAGAACCCGACCAAGCAGGGCCTGCCCAGCATCCACAACGAGTACTGGGCGCCCTTCTTCAAGGCTGTGGTCGACCACGACATGACCATCGCCCTGCATATCGGCAGTGGCAACCCCGTGCCCCACGCGTCGATGGAAACCCCCATCGAGGCCTGGATCACCACCATGCCCCTGTCGATCTCCGTGGGCGCGGCGGACTGGCTGCAACTCAAGGCCCTGCACGATTACCCCAACCTGCGCATCGCGCTGTCGGAGAGCAGCATCGGCTGGATCCCCTACTTCCTCGAGCGCTCAGATTTCTCCAACTGGCGCCACAAGGCTTGGACCAACTCCCGCTTCCAGGACATGAAGCCCAGCGAGATCTTCCGCCGCCACTTCCTGTGCTGCTTTATCGACGACGCCTTCGGCCTCAGGCACCTGGACGAGGTCGGCGAGGACATCGCCGCCTACGAGACCGATTACCCGCATTCCGACACCCTGTGGCCGGAGGCGCCGGAGCATCTGTGGGAGCAGGTCAAGCACCTCACCGGGGAGCAGATCGACAAGGTCACCCACAAAAATGCCATGCGCTTCTTCCGCTTCGATCCGTTCGAGCATTTCAAGCGCGAAGATCTCACTGTGGGTGCGCTGCGCTCCCGGGCCGCTGCAAAAGGTGTGGATACCACGCCGATCTCGACCGGCGGGGCGCGCCCGGTGGAGGCAGGGGTCGATCGACCGGTCACCTCCGGCGACCTGGCGGTCATGTTCAACAGGCACGCGCAGACCATCGCCGAGACAGAGAGCGCTGCCTGATTGTCATCCGGATTTATCGGGGTGCCAAGGAATTAAGCTGCCCGGTTCAATCGCAGACTGACCCAGCGGCGCGGCATGCACTTCTGGGAGGGGGACGAGGAATTCGACCTCGACCGGGACTACGCCCTGAGGCGAATATACCTGATATCGGGGCGAGGCGGCGCATTAGATATCGCCCCCTCGCAATCGCTCCCCCGCATGGGCTGCGGCTCGTGCGGTAAACGCCATATAGGTCAGGGAGGGGTTCTGGCAGCCCGACGATGCCATGAACGAGCCGTCAGTGATGTAGAGATTGTCGACATCGTGAGCGCAATTATGGGCGTTCAGTACAGAGGTCGCCGGGTCGCGACCCATCCGCGCCGTACCCATTTCGTGGATCTTGTCGCCGGGTACTGCCGGTGGAAAGGGATACGGCCCTATCTGGTAACCGGCAGCAGAAATCATTTCCGCACCATCTGCCTTGATAGCGTCGACGATTCTGTTCTCGTTCTCGCCGTGTGCACAATTGATATGCACCAGTGGCATGCCCCAGCGATCCCTGCGGTTGGTGTTCAGGGTGACCCGGTTGTGTTCATACGGCAGCATTTCACCGAACCCGGACACGATAAGCATCCAGGGGCCGGGCTGCCGCATACTCTCCTTCCACGCTTTACCCACTCCGGGCTGACGCGCCCCCAGGGTCCAATTGCGACGCATCGATTGAATCTGGTAACCGAAGCCGCGAACATAGCCCTCGCCCGGTTCGGTGACATTGCGGTAGCGGGGGATGTAAGTACCATTGGGTCGGCGCCCCCAATAATAGCGATCCTGGATCACGTCCGCGAAGCCGATGACCGTGGTGCCGACGTGATCCATCAGGTTGCGCCCGACCTGGCCCGAGCGGTTGGCCAGGCCATTGGGAAAAGACTCGGATGTCGAATTGAGCAAAATCTGCGCCGATGCGATCGCCGACGCACACAGGAATACGACGCGGGCCTGGTAGGTGCGCAGTTGTCGCGTAGTGGCATCGATGACACGAACACCGGTGGCCCTTTTGGTGGCGGGGTCGTAGACGATGGAATCGACGATGGCATCCGTGACGATGGTTACATTGTTGGTCCGCCTGGCCGCCGGCAGGGTCGCGCTGAGACTGGAAAAATACGCCCCGAAGGAACAGCCATTGAAACAGATATTGCGCGACTGGCAGGGACTGCGTCCCAGCGCGATCTGCTCGTCCGTGGGCTTGGTCAGGTTGGCCACCCGGCCGATGGTAAGGCGGCGGGTGGGAAAGCGCTTTTCCAGCTTCGACTTGAAGTCCTTTTCCAGCGCCGTCATGTCCATGGGCGGTTGAAACACGCTGTCAGGCAATTGCGGGAGCTCTTCCGCCTGGCCGGAAATGCCGGCGAATCGCTCGACGTGGTCATACCAGGGCGCGATGTCCCGATAGCGGACCGGCCAATCGACGCCGTGACCGTCGCGCTTGTTCTCCTCGAAATCGAGTGCGCCCATGCGATAGGACTGCCGCCCCCACATCAGCGACCGGCCACCCAGGTGGTAGCCGCGAATCCAGTTGAACGGCTTGTCCTCGGGGGTGGTGTACGGGTGCTCGCTGTCCTTGACCCAGAAATCCTTGTTCTGGTTGGAAAAGGCATAGCAGGTCGATTGTATCGCGTAATCCTGCTTTACTTCATCTTCCGCTACCTTGCCAAGGTCTTCCCAGGTCCAGGGCGCCAACCGATCCTTGAAATCGCTGCGCTCGATATTCTTACCGCGTTCCAGGACCAGTACCTTGAAACCCTGTTCCGCCAGCTCCTTGGCAGCCCAGCCGCCGGTCATACCCGACCCCACCACGATTGCATCGAAATTCATGATCTGTATTCCTCAGTAAGCCCAGGCGCGGCCAACATCCGCCAGTGGAATATCCCCGCGGAACGGTCCGGGCACTTCTTCCAGGCGCAATTCCTGGGTCGCCCCGATTTCGGACAGGTAGTAGATCGTCATCAGCAGTTCCTTGAAGCGCGCGTAAGCGCCCATCATGCTCTGGATGCCACCGTCCAGCTGCGCCGCGTCATACTGCGTTAATATCTCGAACCTCTGGTCCGCCGCCAGTGCGAGAAATGGCTTGCCATGCCTCGACGCCGCCTCGGCGTCCAGGGCGTCCAGGACACCGTCAAAAGCTTGCCGGGTATCCTCGGAGGCCCAGCGCACCATCATTCTGTCCATGTATTCGGGCACCCCGACCCCCAGTGCGCCCGGGGTTTCGGTGGCCGGAATCATCAGATCGGCAACCTCGTCCAGCAGTGCCCGCCGGGCGCTGGAAAAATAGCCCGTCGATCCGGTAGCGGCCCCGCCCGGTGTGGCATCTCCGAAGGCCGCCACTGCGATGCTGCCGCCAACGAGGCCGATGGCATAGGTGAGGAGTTGTCGCCTGTCGAGATTCATTGTGCGTCCTCCGATGGGTCCGGGATGGTTCTGGAATCGGCGCCGTCTTCGACGAGACTGTCGCAACCGGCGCCTTCCAATCGCGCAGCCCAGGCGATCGCACCCTCGAGCACTTCCTGGTAAAGGGGTTCGGCGTAAGCCTCTGCCAGGTGCCCAAGCGCGGAATAAAATACCCGGCCCCTGCCCACGCAATGGGACCAGATGACCGGATGATCGGCACCCATCTTCAGGTCCTGGCCGCCCATGCCCACCGGGCTGTAGGTACTTTCATCCAGGGTTGCCAGCACCTGCACACCGTCTTTGCGCGCCGACTGTTCGAAGGAATACCATTCGTCCGTCCGCACCCATGTATCGGGCAAATCCTGCGTGGCCGGATGGGTCCTGTCTTCGACGCGCAGGGTGGCCTGCTGGAACTGCGGTCCCATCGGGTGACCGATAAACTGCGCCCCGATCAGGGTTTCGACATACCACGGCCACTTGTAACTGGGATCACCGCCGCTGCCGTGGATACCGACGAAGCCGCCGCCACTTTTGACAAAGGCTTGCAGCGCCGCCCGCTGCTCGGGAAGGAATACATTGCCGCTGACATTATTGAATACCACGGCGTCAAAGCGGTTCAGTTGCTCGGGGTTGAACACCGCGCCGTTCTCGGTCTGGTAAAATGACCAGCCCCTCGCTTCAGCCATACGCGCCAACAGGCTGTTGGCCGCGGGTATAGCCTCATCGTGGCGAAAGCCGTTGGTTTTCGAGAAGACGAGAACGGCGGGACGCGCCAGCTTTTCCGGCAGCACCGGCGGCACCGTCTCGAACACATCCGGGCGCAGATACATGCGGTAAATGGCCGGGGCATAGTACAGCACCCTGCCAACCGGGTAGGCCAGCGCGAGGATGATAAGGCCCCAGATGATGCGTTTGCGGCTCAACTTCACTCTCGTTCTCCTCGATGGCGCCCGGTCAACTACTAGACAGTAGTGTACATTATCTGCAAACGTTTACACAATGGCTACCGATGTTGGCTGCCGATGTTGTTGGACCTGAGCTCGCCGAGGGCGCGGTTAACAGCGTCAGTCCAGGCCGAGAATACGGCGGTTGGCAACCTCGCCCGCGCCGCTCGCGGCGAAATCGTCGAAGGCGCGATCCGTGGTGCGGATGATGTGGCGGTTGATAAAATCGACCCCCTCCCGGGCGCCGTCCTCCCGGTGTTTCAGGCAGCACTCCCACTCCAGCACGGCCCAGCCATCGAAGCCGTATTTCGCGAACTGGCTGAAGATGGCGCTGAAATCGACCTGGCCGTCGCCCAGCGAGCGGAAGCGGCCGGCCCGTTCAGTCCAGCCCTGGTAACCGCCGTAGACGCCGCTGCGGCCGTCGCGATTGAACTCCGCGTCCTTGACATGAAACATCCTGATGCGCTCG
>CAYTDW010000232.1:0-5218 GCA_964436585.1 uncultured Halioglobus sp.
GCCCTTCCTGGATGTGAGGCCCCATCTTTACACCCTGCTGGGTTACAGCCTCCTGCTCCTGCTGCGCCTGCAGCGGCCGGCATCCACCTGGCTGCTGGCGCTGGTGTTCCTGGCCTGGGCGAACCTGCACGGGGGTGTCTTCTTCGGTCTCATGGCCCTGGCGATTCTCCTGTTCCCCTGGCGCGCGCCCAGTGGTGCCGGGATTCGCGGCGCCGCCCTGGTGGGGTTGGCCTGCCTGCTCGCCTGCCTGCTGAACCCCTCCGGGTACAAGCTGTTGCTGTATCCCCTTATCTACGCGTTTGACGGCAGCTCGCCCTTTCGCGAGATCGGCGAGTGGCTGTCGCCGTTCCGGCCCGGGGGTATCGCCTCGCCGCTGTTTTTCTACCTGGTGTGGCTGCCCCTGCTGGCCCCGGTGTATCTGCTGCCGGCGGTGCGGCGCAATCTCGATGTGCCCTGGGAGGGGATGGCGCTCACCGCGCTGACACTGCTCATGGCGCTGACCAGTCGCCGCTTTATCCCGCTGTTCGGGATATCCCTGGCCGTCATGCTGGCCCCCCTGCTGGCCCTGTGCCTGAGGCAGTTGAGGCTCGAGCGATTCAGCCCGGTGCTGGCGCTGTTGGCGCTGCTGGTGGGCCTGTTCCGGCTGCTGCCCTACCCGTTGCAGGCGGCCCCCGCCTTTCATTACCTGGTGGCGGAGTACAGCTTTCCGGTGGACATGCTGGATTTCATGCAGGCCAACCGGATCAGGGGAAAGGTGTTCTCCCTGTGGAACTGGGGCGGCTATATCCACTGGCGCACCGACGGCGCGCTCAAGGTTTACGTCGACGGCCGCGCCGACACCATTTATGACGACCAGATCTACCGCAACTACGTCACCGTGCTGGGTTCACACCCGGGCTGGCTTGAACTGGTGGAAGGCAGCGACGCCGATTACATACTGTGGCCGCACGACCGCGGCAACGGGCAGGATAAATTGCGCGAATTGCTGGCCACCGGCCGCTGGCGACCCGTCTACAGCGATGCCGTGTCCTGGCTGCTGGCCCGCAGCGCCAGCGTGCCCCCAAGTGAGCTGCAGCCCTCTCCCCCCGGCCCCTGGCGCGACCTGGCAATGGCCATGAACAACCAGCGCGCCGGCAACAGGGACAACGCCAGCGCCCACGCCGAGGCGGTGCGCGAGGTTATGCCCTGGCACCGGGATGCCTGCAGCCTGCTGGTGTCCGCCTACCGCAACCGGGGCGAGCAGGACCGGTCCCAGGCGACACTGGTCGACTGCCACAGCTACTTTCCGTCGCAATTCCTGCGCTGAGCAGCCGGGCGACCGAGCAGCTGCGCCGCCACCAGGAGACTGTATCCTCGCTGGGCCCTTTGTGGCTTTCCGGCACACCGTATTGCGCGTACCACTGCTCCCACTCATAGGGCGTTAACGTGCGTGGAACGCTGGCGGTCATCGCGCGCTTGAGGGAGTGTGCCTGCAGCGAGTGGTCTGAGGCTTGCTCTTCCCCGCCGAGCAGCTGCGCAATTCGATTGCTATTGCGCACCTTCAGGCCCGCCAGTGTTCCGCTGTGAATGCCATCATGCTGTCCTTGCCGCTGGTGATATCTGCCAGCAGCCAGTCTGTCTCCGGCAACAGTTTCTCAAAGTAGTAGCGCGCCGACACCAGTTTGCCCTCGAGCAGCGGGCGATTGCCTGCACCCTCGGCCAATTGCCGCCGGGCGACGCTGGCCATGCGGGACCACAGGTAGGCAATCACGGTCAGCGCCGTCAGCCGCAGGTAAGGTGAGGCGGCGGCGCCGGCCTGCTCCGGATCCTCCATGCCGTTGGCCGCAATCCAGCTAGTCGCGTGTTGCAGTGAGGTGAGGGCTGCCTCGAGTTCGCGGTGGTAGGGTGCGTCCGGTGTCGCGGTGAGAAATGAACGGATGGTATCGAACAGCTGACCGATCAGGCGTCCGCCTTTCAAGCCGAGTTTGCGCCCCACCAGGTCCATCGCCTGGATACCATTGGTGCCCTCGTAGATACGGGGGATCCGGCCGTCCCTGACCAACTGTTCCAGCGGCCAGTCAGTGGTGAAACCGGCGCCGCCAAGCACCTGCAGGCCAAGGTTGGCGTTATTGAACCCCTCATCCGTCAGAAAGGATTTCACCACCGGCGTCAGCAACTGGACCAGGTCATCAGCGCGTTCGCGGACAGCCACCTCCGGGTGGGCCACGGACAGGTCGAGTTGGTGGCCAGTAAAGAGTGCGAGGGCGCGCATGCCTTCATTGAGTACCTTCTGGCGCATCAACATGCGCCTTACATCGGGGTGCACGATGATCGGGTCGGCGGGCCCGGCGGCATTTTTGGGCCCGCTCAGGGCGCGGCCCTGCAGCCGCTCCAGTGCGAAACCGAGACTTTCCTGGTAGGCCATTTCGGCCACGCCCAGGCCCTGCATGCCGACCATCAACCGGGCCTCGTTCATCATGGTGAACATGGCACGCATGCCGTTATTGGGCTCTCCCACCAGCCAGCCCTGGGCGTTCTCAAAGTTCATCACCGCGGTGGCCGAGCCCTTGATACCCATTTTGTGCTCGAGGCCGCCGCAGAATGCCGGGTTGCGCGCGCCCGAGTGCGGCAACACCTTGGGCACCAGGAACAGGGATATGCCCCTGGTGCTGTCGGGCGCGCCGGGCAGCTTGGCGAGTACGAGGTGGACGATATTGTCCACCAGGTCGTGCTCGCCACCGGTAATCCAGATCTTGGTGCCCTCGATGCTGTAGCTGCCATCGGCGCGGGGAGTGGCCCTGGACCGTATCATGCCCAGGTCGGTGCCGCACTGGGGCTCGGTCAGGCACATGGTGCCGGTCCACCGGCCACTGACGAGGTTTTTGAGGTAGGTATCCTTCAGTTCCCGGGAACCATGGGCATACAGTGCACTGATGGCCCCATGGGTCAGGCCGGCATACATGCCCAGGGACAGGTTACAGGAGCACACCATCTCATCGACGATAAACTTCAGGGTGTGTGGCAGTCCCTGCCCGCCATAGTCGACGGGCGCGTCCAGTGATGCCCAGCCGGCCTCGGTAAATTGCCGGTAGGCGTCGCCGAAGCCATCTGGCGTGGTCACGCTGCGGGTTTGCGGGTGGTAAGTGCAGCCCTGCTGGTCGCCCACCTTGTTGAGCGGCTGCAGGACCTCGGCGGCAAGCCTCCCGGCCTCCTCGATGACCGCGCAAATGATGTCAGGGCTCGCCTCAGCGTATTTCTCGAAGCTTTGCAGTTGGTCGACGCCAAGTACATCAAACAGCACGAACTTGAGATCGTTGACAGGCGGTTGGTATTGCACGGTCGGTCTCCGCTGGGTAGAGAAGTGGCGAGAGGGATACGCAAGGCAGCGACCTTCGGTTCAGTTCCGTGAAGGCGCAGGCGGGGTGGCTGTCGCTGATCCGGGTTAGATCCAGAGGCTTGTACAGTTTCTGTCTTGCACGCTACTGGCAATGTTGGTTAAGCACCTCTCCGGCAGGATGCCTGCTCCGTATAAGGCAGGGAAAACGCTGCAACGGAGAGGCAAGATGTCCGCAGAGTTACCGGCCAGGGATGACGTAGACCTCGAGAGGCTGTATGCGCAGGCTAATCACCACGACCTGTTGAGCCGTGAACAGGAGCAGGCGATCGATGGCCGCAAGTGGGGTGCTGTGCGCAGGTTGGTGGAAGTGCTGTGCGAGGACGGGTTCTGTCGAAATTACCTTGAGCGCTGGGTGGTGAACTGTACCGAACCGCTGCCGCGGATGGAAAAATTCGAATGTCGGGAGCATGGCACCCTGCTGCGCAGGGAGTTGGGTGATTACCTGCCGGGGGGTAAGCACAACCCGGCCGTAGCCGCGCTGGCGGCGCAGCTGTCCGGGGAAGACCCGGACCCATTGAGGCCCCGGGACCTGCTGGGACTCTCCCTTCCCGCCACCCTCGTGGTCGGCTTTGCCGAAGTCCTGTCACAGCAGTGCGGCGAGGCCGATGGCAGCAGGGTGGGCGCGGCGCTTGTCGCATGGGAACAGCATTGGTTGCCTGGGCCCGGCGCCAATAGAGCTGGCCCAGGGCCTGTTGCGGTGCGGTCCCTGGCGGCGCAGATCCGGCGCTATACCGCAGCCCGCGACCAGCTCATAACGCACAACCTCCGCCTGGTGTACACCATTGCGGGTCGCAACCGGAACAAGGGCTCGGGCTTCCTGGACCTGGTGCAGGAGGGCAACCTGGGCCTGTTGAGGGCAGCGGAAAAATTCGAGTTCGAGCGCGGCTATCGATTCAGTACCTACGCCTTCAACTGGATCACCCAGGGCGTAAAGCGCCATCTCGCGGATTCCGCGGGCGTTTTCCGCTACCCCAGCCACATACAGGAGCAGCTGGGCAGGGTTCACGGCGAGCGCGCCAGGATACTCGCTCGCTCTGGCACAGAAGCCCGCGACACCGAGCTGGCGAGCGCGCTGGACCTTCCCATTGCCAGGACCCGCGAGTTACTGCAGTTGCGCAACCTCGGCCTGTCAATCGACGCGCCGCGAACGGAGGATGAGCCAGGCACCAGCCTGCTGGAGACAATGTCCGGCGGGCCCTACGAGGATCCGGAGGATGCCGCCGAGCAGGCGTCCCTCAAGCGCCGGATTCTTGGCGAGATCGCGCAGGGCCCGCTGACCGCGACTGAGCAACGGGTCGTGATTCAGCGCTGGGGCCTGCTGGATGGCACGCCGATGACCAGAACTGAAATCGCCCGCCAGTTGTCACTCAGTACTGAACGGGTGCGCCAGCTGGAGCATTCGGCATTGCAGAAGCTCAGCCAGAACGAGGCGATGCTGGAGGCCTACAACGATCACTGCTATATCCCTGGTGAGGGGGGCGCAACCCCCCCTCCGGTGCTTCCGTAGAATCTTGTTGGAGAATCTTGCCGAAGATTCTTGCTGGAGAGTGTTGAGCCAAACCCGCCAGCCGCTTATAATCGCGGCCCCTACAGGACTATAGCTCAGCTGGTTAGAGCGCTACCTTGACATGGTAGAGGTCCCCGGTTCGAGTCCGGGTAGTCCTACCAAATGACGGTATGTCGTTGTTACAACTACGAAAAGCGCACCGCCGCGGTGAAACGCTCGCTACGAAAAGGTAGCGGTCATTTTCACTTAGCCTTTTTCGGAGGTTGTTATGACAACTCTGGGCTCTACCCCATTAACGGGGGATGGGCACCCATATGTACACGGTTGATTATCCC
>CAYTDW010000233.1:0-5214 GCA_964436585.1 uncultured Halioglobus sp.
ACGGCCCCTGGGGCCGGCCGGACATGGCCCTGTTCCTGTTCACCCGGGCCATCCTGGCGGGGGAGCCGATCCAGGTGTTCAACAACGGCCAGATGCAGCGGGATTTCACCTATATCGATGACATCGTGGAGGGCGTGGTGCGGGTGATGGACAGGACCGCCACGCCCAACCCGGCCTGGGACGGTGCCAGACCCGACCCCGGCACCAGCAGCGCGCCCTACCGGCTGTACAATATCGGTAACAACAACCCGGTAATGTTGACCGAATTCATCGGCGCCATCGAGCAGGCCCTGGGCAGAACCGCCGAGCGGGAGCTGCTGCCCATGCAGCCCGGCGACGTGGCCGCCACCTACGCCAACATTGATGACCTGGTCGCCGACGTGGGCTACCGGCCGCAGACCCCGATACAGGTGGGCATCGACAATTTCGTGGCCTGGTACATGGAACATATGCACAAGGCCTGACTCAGGGATAACGTATGAATGTAGTAATGATCGGCTCGGGTTACGTGGGACTGGTGTCCGGTGCCTGCTTCGCCGAGTTTGGCGCCCGGGTCACCTGCGTGGACAAGGACGCAGCCAAGATCAGCGCCCTGCAGCAGGGCGGCATCCCCATCTACGAGCCGGGCCTGGACGACCTGGTGGCGCGCAACGCGACATCCGGCCGGCTGGTGTTCACCACCGAGCTGGCGCAGGCGGTGGCAGAGGCGGACCTGGTCTTCATCGCCGTGGGCACGCCCACCCGCCGGGGTGATGGCTACGCCGACCTCAAGTATGTCTACGCCGCCGCCGAGGAAATCGCCGCCCACCTGCAGGGCTACACTGTGATCGTGGACAAGAGTACCGTGCCGGTGGGCACTGCCCGGGAAGTGCAGCGCATCGTCAGGAAGACCAACCCGGGCGCCGACTTCGACGTGGCCTCCAACCCCGAGTTCCTGCGCGAGGGCTCCGCCATTGCCGACTTCATGCGCCCCGACCGGGTGGTGCTGGGAGTGGAGTCGAAGCAGGCCGAGGCCCTGCTGCGGGAACTGTACCGACCCCTCAACCTGATCGAGGCGCCGATTCTGGTGACCGACCTGGAGAGCGCGGAGATCACCAAGTATGCGGCCAACGCCTTCCTCGCCACCAAGATCAGCTTTATCAACGAGATCTCCCAGCTGTGCGAGAAAACCGGCGCCGACGTGCACGCGGTGGCCCGGGGCATGGGCCTGGACGGCCGCATCGGCCGCAAGTTTTTACACGCGGGCCCCGGCTACGGCGGCTCCTGCTTTCCCAAGGACACCCTGGCCCTGATCCGCATGGCCCAGGAGCACGGCGTGTCCAGCCGCATTGTGGAAAGCGTGGTGGAGGTGAACGCCTCCCAGAAAGCGCGCATGGTCAGCAAGATCAGGGAAGCCCTGGGCGGTTCGGTGGCGGACAAGACCATCGCCGTGCTGGGCCTCACCTTCAAGCCCGAGACCGATGACATGCGCGATGCCCCCTCGCTGGCCATCCTGCCGGCCCTGGTGGACCGGGGCGCCATCATCCGCGCCCACGACCCGGCGGGAATGGACGAGGCCCGCCACCACCTGCCGGCCGCCATTGAATACGCAGCCTCGATCGACGAGGCGGTGACGGGCGCCGACGCCGTGGTGCTGCTGACCGAGTGGAACCAGTACCGCGGCATGGACCTGGAAAAACTCAAGTCACAGATGAAGGGCGATGTGTTCGTGGATTTACGCAACGTCTACGAGCGCGGCCTGATGCAGGGGCACGGCTTCCACTACACCTGCGTGGGGCGCTGACCGACCTGAGCGTTTCGGGTTTCAAGGCGCATTGGCGGCAGCTGCCCTGGTTTCCAGCCACCGTTGCAGAGACGTCGGGCTTTCGAACGAACATTTGCCCGCGAGCAAAGCGTCGACACTGATGTCCTCATCCAGCGCGGCCCAATGAATGCCCTGGCCCTTGCCAATCAGCCGCCACTGGTTTCTTTCCGCCGCGGTTGCGTGTGCAAGGCGGGGAAACCAGGCCAGAGGCACAGATATTGTCCGCCCATCACTGAGATCAACTGCAAGTGTATCGTCGGCAACCATCACCTGTTCTATCGTTACAGATTCACTTTCAGCCGCCAAAGTAGTCATTCCAAGCCTCCAGCATCGCGTTCCGATTATGCCGTGTTGTTCGCAGTATAACTGATATCTCAGATCGCCTGAATCCGTCGCTGCTGCAAAGCCTGACAGGCTCAAGCCAGATTTTTGCCGTACATTCATCCCGTTCGACGTGCACATGTGGCGGTTCGCTGCCGTCACCCGAATAGAAAAAGAATCGGAATGGTCCTGCTCGGAGTATGGTGGGCATCTGTTGACCAATAACCATTTCACAGCGCGTCTAATCGGCGCCTGGGCAGAATATAATTATCGAAAGCGCACCACCACATCAGTTAAAGGCAGTTTCGGTTATGATGCGCCAATGGCAGGAGTGCGGGCCTGAAACCACCATCCAAAGGGAGAAAAGCCGCCATGTTGAACCGCAGTGTCGTCATGCTGACACCGAGGCAGCCCTACCTGGACTGGGCCGCCGGGCTGGATGACTCGGGGCTGGCGCCGGACCCGAAGGATGAGAAGACCATCTACCTGATTCCGGAATACGGCGATGATATCGAGGCCATGGAAATTCTCTCGCGCTGCTTCGACATCATCTTCGAGATGGAACTGGAGGGATGGCACCTGGATGAAAGCGCCTGGCCGGTCGATCGCACCTTCAAGAAATTCCGCGACTGGTTCGCGATCGAATTCCACTCCGTGGTGGAGGACCTCTGCGACTTCCCTGTGCTAGATGACGACGACGAGTTTCTGGGCACTACCCAGTAAGCGAAGCCGGGATTTGTCGCGGCGAATGCCGTGAACCCGGCAGTGGTTTGAACCCTGCCAATACGCATCCACACCGGCGCTAACCAGGCCGAGCCAGCCAGTAGTCCGATTGCCTGTGCAGATGGGCAACGGCTATTACCAGCACTTCGTTTGTCTCCGGTTTGTACTGATAGATGATTCCGTAGGGAAATTTGGCCACAAGGCACCTGCGCGAACGCCTGCCCAGAAGCACAAAAGCGTTGGGGTTATCGGCTATCCGATGAAGTGAACGAAGAACTTCGAGACGGAAACGACTGCCAAGGCCGGACTCTTGCACCTCATAGTACGCTATGGCCTTATCAAGTTCAGAGTGTGCGACCTTGAGGAAACTGACCCTCAACTGTTTTCGTACTTGCCGACCACCTCATTAACTAGGACCGTCGCCAATTCGCCCCGCTCGTAGGCATCTATTCGCGCTTCAGCCTCTTCAGCCCAAAGCGCGTCCATACGATCATCCGGGCTCTGGAGGCTGAGCAGCAGCTGCTCGGCAACGATGGACCGCTCCTGCGCAGAAAGCCCAAGCACCTGATTTACGATTGATTTCAACGAATTCTTCATAAGACGCCCACCCTGTTCACGCACTCTGGAGCCGATCACAAGGTGCCACAAATCAACCCCGGCTTCCACGTCAAATGCAGCCACGCCGAACCCGGCGACTACTCACCCGCAACCCCCGCCCCGGTCAGTAGCGGAACACCGTTTCCAGCACCGGCTTCTCAAAGGTGATGGCGAGCCGTTGGCTGGGAATACTCAGACCGAACTGGGGGTGCCAGCTGGATGCTTCGACCGAGGCACCGCCGCCGCTGATGGCGATGCGGCAGACGCGGCCATTGGGCAGGGTGAGTTCGAAGCCGTGCGCGCCGCCGGTCAGCGTCACTTCCGGGTGCACGTGGAAATACGCGACAGCGTTGCGGAACTTGCCGGCCAGCTGATCCCGCACATGCAGTTCGCCGGGCATGACCCGCCACTCCCTCGTATGGGTCACCTTGCGCCAGAGGCGATGGTAGCCGTCGTGGGAGGCGCGCAGGATGGCGCAGCCGCCCGCCTGGCCGATGTTCACGTCGAAGGGCAGTGCGCGGCGGGCCACCCGGAAGCCGCGCCACACCTCGGAGGAATCGAGGCTGTTCACCACCACCGTGTTGTGGGCGGCGGTACTCCTCTGGCGCTGGCGCTCGGCGGACAGGCCGTACTCGGAGGTGCCTGAGTTCACCAGCACCCGCTGGCCGAACAGCGACCACTCGAAGCTCAGGGTGTCGGCATGGGCGTGGCCCGGGATGTAGTCCGGGCCCACCGGCGCCACGTCCATCACCGCGAACTGGTCGTGGTTGTGCACCGAGAGGTAGCCGCTGGCATCGAAATGCTGGATGTTGCCATCGGCAAAGCGGCGCACCGCGCCCAGCGCATGGGCGTAATCCAGCACCGCCCGGGGCGCCGGGGCGATACCGAAGGCGGCGTCATTGAAAAAGGGAATCTGGCCGTCGGGATGCAGCAGACCCTCCAGCCAGTTGGCCATGGCGCCCGCGGTATCACGCAGGGCAGCCAGGCGGCGGGCGATGGCGCTGCTGCGATAGAGCTGCCCCAGCTGGATCAGGTCCAGCACGTCCATCAGTACGATGCAGTGGTACATGGGCGAGCGCTCGAAGTGGCCGCCGTCCACCAGCACCTGCTCGGCCAGTTGCTCCTCCAGTAAGCTGAGGCCCTGCTGCTCCCAGCGGGCCGCGACCTTGCCGGAGAAGAAAGTACCGGCAAACACCAGCGCCTTGGCATTGGCCAGCAGGTGGTTGCCCTGCAGGTGATACTCCAGCTGGCGGCGCAGGGCGTGCGCCTGCTGCACCAGGCTGGCGGTCATGCCCTCCACCGGCGCGTTGCCCGCCAGCAGCCACGTGATCCAGTTGACGATACGCAGCGACAGCGGGTAGGGCTCCCAGCCGGTGCCCGTGTAGGGCGGGTTGTCCTGCAGCCAGCGACTGATCATCTCCCGGTGCAGCGCCGTGCGGTGGGCCGCACCCGCCGCGTGCAGGTCATCGAAATAGTGAAGGTTGTAGAGCCAGAGCTTGCTCCTGTCGGGGTTTTCCCACTCGTACAGCGGGCCGGATTGATTGAGGAAATGGGCCAGGCCATCCACCAGCAGTGAAGGCGCCGCGGGCACCTGGGTTTCCCACTGTTTCCTGGGGCTGGCAAGGTCCGGTGCCCTGCCCTTGTAGCGGCTGGCCCGGGTATATTTGCGGGAGATGCGATTGCGGACCTGGACCGGCTTCAGGTGGCGCGCCGTGTGAAAATACTGTGCAATGCTCAAGCGCTGACCACCATGATGAGAACATAGGCGC
>CAYTDW010000234.1:0-5213 GCA_964436585.1 uncultured Halioglobus sp.
CGCAACTTCGAAAAGGTGAGGAAGCCCTCGTAGCCGTGGTAGTGGCCCATACCGCTGGGGCCCACGCCGCCGAAGGGGATATCGTGCTGGGCCACGTGCATCAGCGCGTCGTTCACCGACACGCCGCCGGACATGATGCGCTCTATGTACATGTCCGCCAGCCTGGCGTCATTGGTAAAGGGGTAGAGGGCCAGGGGGCGATCGCGGGCATTCACGTAATCCACCACTTCCTGCGGATCCCTGTAGGTGAGCACCATCAGCAGGGGCCCGAAGGTCTCGCGCTTGCGGATGGTCATCTCCTCGGTGGTGTCCAGCACCAGGTGCAGCGGCACCTTGCGCTTCTCGATATTCGCCTCCTGGTTGCCGTTCAGGTTGATCACGGTGGCGCCCTTGCTCCTGGCGTCCTCCAGGGTATCCAGCAGGCGCTTGACCGA
Organism: uncultured Halioglobus sp.; assembly: GCA_964436585.1. Lineage (GTDB taxonomy): Bacteria > Pseudomonadota > Gammaproteobacteria > Pseudomonadales > Halieaceae > JARRPM01. The sequence goes on from CAYTDW010000234.1 coordinate 435, forward strand.
CCTGTCGTCGATAATCGCGGTGTAGTCGGTGTGGTTGATATCGGGGCAGTGTTTCGCCACGTAGGCCCTGGCCGCGGCGACAAACTCCTCGCGCCTGCTTGCGTGGACAAACACGTAGTCCACGTTGGTGCAGATCTGCCCGGCGTTGAACTGCTTGACGAACATGATGCGCCCCACCGCCTTTTCCGTCGGGTAGTTGGGGTCGATGATCGCCGGGGCCTTGCCCCCCAGCTCCAGCACCACCGGGGTGAGGTTCTGCGCCGCGGACGCCATCACCGAGCGGCCGGTCTGGCCGGAGCCGGTGAATACCAGCAGGTCAAAGGGAATTCTGGAGAACTCGATGCCGACACCGCCGGTCTCCTCGAAAAACTTCAGCTTGTCCTCGGGCAGGTACTTCGGGGATATCCGCATCAGCAGGCGGGTCAGGTTGATGGAGTTTTCCGACATCTTGACCATCGCGCGATTGCCGGCGGCAAACGCGGCGGCCAGCGGCATGAAACTCAGGTTAACGGGGAAGTTCCAGGGCACGATGATACCCACCACGCCCAGGGGCTGGGGGATCACCCGGTTCCGGCCACCCATGAACATGCTCTGGTCCACATGCCGCTTCTGCACCCTGGTCCACTTCTTCAGGTGCTTGATGGCGTCATTGATACCATCGGTGACCGAGATAATCTCCGCGAACTGGGTCTCGTGGCGGGAGCGGTTGCTGTAGTCCTGGCTGATGGCGCTGATGATGTCTTCCCGATTCTCGTTGACCATCCGCTTCAGGTTTTCGAGATCCTGCCGGCGCTGGTCCAGGCCCGGGTTCGGGGCGGCCAGGTACAGGGCCCGCTGGGCGTCGAAATGGGCTTTCAGCATGGCTCCGGTGTGGGTGTTCGCCTCTATCGCTGTCATGTGCCTGTGCTCCCTTGGACGTCAAACTCTGGGTTGGGTGGGGAATTATGCGCTATTTTCCCCGAAAACCGGACTACCCACCCGGGAAATTACGCCGGCTTGCGCTCAGGCAGCAGGCCGGCCGCCTGCAGGCGGGGCAACTCGATCGCGGGGCAGCGATCCATCACCACCGCCAGACCCGCCCGCCGCGCCGTCGCGGCGGCTGTCGCATCGACTACACCCAACTGGGTCCACAGGGTCTTTGCGCCAATCGCAATGGCCTCGTCCACGATGCCCTGCAGGTAGCGGGACTGGCGAAACACATCGACCATATCGATGGCTACCGGTATCGACTCCAGGTCGGGGTAGACCTGGCGGCCCAGCAGCTGCTGCCCGGCGAGGCCGGGGTTTACCGGGTGTACCTCGTAGCCACAATCCAGCAGGAAGCGCATCACCCTGTGGCTGGGCCGGGCGGGATTGTGGCTGGCGCCCAGCAGGGCGATGCTGCGGGTTGCAGCCAGGACCCTGGCAATGTCCGCGTCGCTGGCCAGGGTGCTCAGGCATCCCCCCACTGCGGGCTGCGCTTTTCCAGGAACGCCCGGCTGCCCTCTTCGGCATCCGGCGAGAGCAGGCCCTGCACCATGGCGTCGGTGGCGTAGGCGAATGCCTCCTGCAGCGACATATCAATCTGCCAGTAGAAGGTCACCTTGCCGGAGCGGATTGCCCTGGCGGACTTGCCGGCGATTTTCTGCGCCAGCTCCGCCACGGCGCTGCGCACCGCAGCGGCAGGTAACACCCGGTTTACCAGGCCGAAGCGCACGGCATCCGCAGCGGGCATCAGGTCCCCGGTGAGCGCCATTTCCATGGCGTGCTTGCGATGCATGTTGCGGCCTATGCCCACCAGTGGCGTGGTGCAGAACGTGCCGATATTCACGCCCGGCGTGCAGAACTGCGCAGCCTCGCTGGCCAGCGCCAGGTCACAGGCGGATACGAGCTGGCAGCCGGCGGCGGTGGCGACGCCCTTCACGCAGGCGATGACCGCCTTGGGGGAGTGCACGATCGCCAGCATCATCTGGGCGCACGCATCGAGTATCCCGCGAATCCGGGCAGCCCGCTCCTGCTCCGTTTCCCCTTCGCGCCGGCCCATTTCGCGCAGGTCATGCCCTGCGGAAAACACCGGGCCGGTGCTGGCGATGGCGATCACCCGCACCCCGGGCTCAGCGCCCGCGGCGCCGACCGCCGCCGCCAGCGCCTCTATCATCCCGCTCGACAGCGGGTTGCGCTGGGCGGGCCGGTTGAGCGTGAGCCACAGCACCGGCCCGTTGCGTTCAGCCAGGACATAGGGTGTCTCCGCTGCTGCCACAACCGTATTGGCGGCCTTGCCGCTTACCCCGGCCACGGCTAATTCACCGCCGCCATGGTGGCGGCTGCAGGTTCATACCAGATCGGCGAGGTAAATGCGCGCTCCTGGATACTGGTGGGAAGCCCGCCGGGCACCGCGACGCCGAGTTTGGCCGCGTCGTAGGTACTCCAGCGCGGGGTTGGTATCTCCAGCACCCGCACATAGTAAAAGGCCTGCTGGCTGGCGTCGAACTCGGGGTCGCTCCAGACTGCGGCCAGCTCAGGGGCGCCAATGCTGTTGCTGTAGCTTGCCTGCGCCGCGTCCACCGTATTGCCCACCGCCGGCAGTTGGGCCCTGGCATCGAGCTGGCGCTCGCCGCTCCAGGCCACGTCATAGATTTTCTCCTGCTGGCTGCCTGCGGCGTCGAGCCAGCCCTTGACGACCTGGATCCGGTCCAGATTGCCGCTGTCGGCGGCCTTGCTGGCCCAGACCAGGAAGGAGGGCGCGACTGCTTCAGCGGTCCCTTTCACGGCCGGGGCCGGCAGGGTACCGCCCATGGGCACGCCCCCGGCGTAACCCCGGGCGACAAAATCCGCGCTGCTCACGTCAGCGGCACTGTAGGCCCAGCCGCCGAAGAAGCGCACCTTGATCTGGGGCCCGCTGGTGCCGAAGGTCTCCCGCCGCTGCATGGCGCCATAGATGGCCTCCCGGGTATTTCCCGCCGCCCATACCCCGGCCAGGCCGCCGGAACTGAATTCCCTCACCTGCTGTACCTGCCCCGGGGGCTGGCCCTTCACGCCCTCCAACCGGTGCGCGGGGTTGTTCTCAAAGGCGAACTTGCCGGTGTAGTTGTACTCCTCGTTGCTGGCGGCGGCGTTGTGGGTGTCGGTATCGCCGATAAAACCGTAGTGGAAGGGGTTGCCCATGCCCTTCGCGGCAAAGCCCAGGCCGTCCAGCAGTGCCTGGCGGGCAAAGCTGCCCTTGCGGTGCGTGGGCCGCTGGCTGTCGGCAGAAAGGGTATAGTCCCACTGCTCAAAGCCGGCGAATTCGTCGTTGGGTGACAGCGAGGGGTGGGTTTCGGAGGTCCCCTTGATCTGGGAGATCTCGTACAGCGGTTCGTTCTCCTGCCGGGTGCGGATATAGGCCTCGCTCAGGGGCTTGCCGTCCTGGGTCTGCAGGGAGAACATCAGGCCGTCGCTGGCGTTGGCATTGTGGGGGATGGCGAGCAGGGTCGCGCCCCGCTTTCGCTGCTCGCCCATCCAGGACCACAGGTGTTCCGGGTCGGTGGAGTCGATGGACGACAAGGCGCTCTCGGGCACATTGCTGGAACTCCCGAACACGACCACCCGGTGCAGGTTGCGCATCTGGGGGTTGGAGGACCACTCGAATGCCGGGAAGGTGGTGAATTCGCCCGGGCGGTAGTATTCATCGGCCGTGGCAACGATCTCTTTCCAGACGCTCTGGTTGACCGCCGGGTTATTCAGCGCCGGGTCGGATTTTCCCATGCTGAAATCGCGCAGCACCGCGGCAAATGCCTGCATGCGGGTGTTCTGGTCGGGCGAAGTGATTTCCGCCGCCAGCGGCAGCTTGCTCAGCGGGCTGGCGGGGTCCTCCATCTGCTTGAAAACCCCCATCCATTCGGCGTGATCGGAGACGGCGTAGAAATCCAGCGGCTGCTTGAGCTGGAGGTCGGGGCCACCGCCGCCGCCGGGAATGGTCTTGCCCTGCGCCCACTGGTAGGCGTGGGCCGGTGTGGTCAGGGTGCCGTTGGTGTAGGCATCGAAGGAGTAGCTGGTATGGACGTGCACCGCGCCGAAGTAGGCATTGGCGGCTGGCTCGGCGGCAAGCGCGGCGGCAATGGGCAGCAGCAATGACAATGAGCCGGCCAGCCGGTATTTCGAAACGCTTTTCATGGGGCTTACTTCCTCTGGCTGTTGTAGTACCTGATTGTTTCCGGTGAGGTCCCGCGCTGCAAGCAGTTTAGCCACCTGTGCAGACTGCGCAAGTGCGGCGCCTGGCCAGCGGCGTTTGGCCAAAGCCAGGGCTATGCTCTAGACTGCACACGGACCACAGATTGCTCAGGTGAGTAGCCGTTATGACAGAAGCGCGCCCCATCTACAGCGAGGCCCAGGTAACACTGGACCCCTACGCCCTGCCCCTGGCACAGATCAACGTCGCCAACCCCTACCTGTTCGCGCACGATGTGCACTGGCCCTGGTTCAAGCGCCTGCGGGATGAGGCGCCGGTGCATTACTGCGCCGAGAGCTACTTCGGCCCCTACTGGTCGGTCACCCGCTACGACGACATCATGACCGTGGACACCTCCCACGATGTGTACTCTTCCGAACCCAACATCGTGATTAGCGATCCCCTCGAGGACCTGCCCCTGCCCATGTTCATCGCCATGGACCGGCCCAAGCACGATGAGCAGCGCAAGGTGGTCGCCCCTGTGGCCGGCCCCGAGAACCTGAGAAATTTCGAACCCGTCATTCGCGCACGCACCATCGACGTGCTGGAGCACTTGCCGCTGGGGGAAACCTTCAACTGGGTGGACAAGGTAT
>CAYTDW010000235.1:0-5206 GCA_964436585.1 uncultured Halioglobus sp.
GTCCACCTCCTCGGGCTCGGGCATGATTGCCACGGTGCAGGCCGAGGTGAGGATGCGCCCCTGTGACTCGGTCACGGGCACCCGCTGCACCCGGTGGGCGCCGGACTCAAACTTGAGGTGGGCATAAACATCCCTGCCCTCTACCCGGCTGATAATCTCCTTGTAACCGCCGTGCTCGCCGGGGCGCTCCGATAGCACCTCGACCTTCCAGCCCTGGCGCTCGGCATAGCGGGTGTACATGCGAAACAGGTCGCCGGAGAAAATGGCGGCTTCGTCGCCCCCGGTGCCCGCGCGAATCTCCAGGAATACGTTGTGGGAATCCTGCGGATCCCGCGGCAGCATCAGCGCCTGCAGTTCGAACTCCAGTTCAGCCAGGCGATCACTGCCTGCCTCCACCTCCTCCCGGGCCATCTCCCGCACCTCGGGATCGGCGTCGTCCAGCATTTGCCTGGCCTCCTCCAGGTCGCGCCTGACCCGGCTGTAAAGGCCATAGCAGCGGACCACGTCCTCCAGTTCCGAATACTCCCGGGACAGGTTGCGGAACCGCTCCTGGTCAGCAATGGTCTCGCCGTCACTGAGCAGGGCCGATACCTCCTCGTGCCGGTCCGCGAGGGTTTCCAGCTTGGTCAACAGCGAAGGCTTCATTGCAGTGTGTGTCCCGGCTTCGGGGCACCCGCCGAAGTCAGGCCCGGGTCGAGGTCAATCCCGGGTTCGGCCACATCATCCGCTGGTGAGGGCTCCGGGCTGTGGCCCGGCGCCAACCCCAGCAGCTTGCGGGCATGGGCCAGCACGTCCTGGCGCCCGTCGGCGCTGGCCTGGCGCAGGCCTGCAGTGGGGGCGTGGATCAACTTGTTGGTAAGCACCCGGGCCAGCTGGGTGGCGATGCGCCGCGGATCATCACCCCGGGCAAGGGCGCGCAGGGCACGCTGCAGTTCCGCCTCGCTGATCTGCTCGGCCATGCGGCGGTAGTCTTTCACCACATCGACCGCGGCGAGGCTGCGCAGGTCGTCCATGTACAGGTCGATGCCCTGGGCGATGATCTGGTCCGCCTTGCGCGCTTCCTGGTGACGGTTGCGCATATTGCGCTCGACGATTTCCCGCAGGTCGTCGATGCTGTAAAGGTAAACGTCCCGGAGTTCGCCGACCTGCGGCTCGATGTCCCTGGGTACCGCGATATCCACCATCAGCATGGGACGGTGCTTGCGCGCCTTGACCGCCTGTTCCACCGCGCCCTTGCCCAGGATGGGCAGCTGGCTGGCGGTGGATGTAATCACGATATCCGCTTCCAGCAGCTGCCCGGGAATCTCTGCCAGCAGCACCGCCTCGGCGCCGAATTTCTGCGCCAGTTCACGGGCGCGCCCCAGGGTGCGATTGGCGATCACGATACCTCTGACCCCGGCTTCTATCAGGTGCCTGGCTACCAGTTCTATGGTTTCGCCGGCGCCGACCAGCAGGGCGCTGCACTTGTTCAGGTCGGAGAAGATGTGGCGGGCGAGGTCTACGGCGGCGTAGGCCACGGACACCGGGTTCTCGCCGATGGCAGTGTCGGTGCGAACCCGCTTGGCGATGGCAAATACGCGCGGGAACAGCCGGCCAAACTCGCCACCGACAGTGCCCGATTCCATCGCCACCGCATAGGCGGATTTGATCTGGCCGAAAATCTGGGGCTCTCCCAGCACCATGGAATCGAGACCGCTGGCCACCTGCACGATGTGCTGCAGGGCCTGCCGGGCCTCGAAGTGGTAGGCGCAGCGACGCAGCTCGGATGCTGACAGGTGATGGTAATTTGCCATCCAGTCGATCAGCTGCAGGGCCTTGTCAGCAGCGTTTACATGTTCGGGGGCGATGGCATAAATCTCGGTGCGGTTGCAGGTGGAGAGGATGACAATCTCCTCCACATGGCACTGGTCACAGGCATCACCCAGGGCCTCCCCGACCTGTTCAGGGGCGAAGGCAACCCGCTCGCGCACCTCGACGGCGGCAGAGTTGTGGTTGATTCCCAGGGCTATCAGGTTCATGGCGGGGGGCGGGCTCTCTGGTCTGTATCCAATCGTTATCCGGGTTTGCTGCCACGGGCAAGTGCGTGGCGGGGGCATGTGCAGCCCCCGTCAAAACCGGCGCACATTAGCATAACTGCACTGAATCGCCGCTGATTTTAACAAGTTGGCAGGCAAATGACAGTGCGCGGCCTGCGCCCCGCCGGACAACCGGATTCCCGGCGGTGGGTTTCACGCGCCGTCTATGTCATCATACGCGCCGTCTTTGTGCCGGATGCCCGCTGCAGCCCACTATGTTCCGTTTATTACTCACCGGCATTGCCTGCGGGCTGCTGCTGGCCTGTGCCAGCCAGACGCCGGTGGCCACCGACACTGCGCCGGCCGCGGACACCGTCGCAGCTGCCGTAAAACCACCGGAGCGCGCCTTCCCCGACGACAGCATCTACCCCCTGCTGCTGGCGGAGTTCGCCCTGCGCCGCCAGGCCTACGATATAGCACTGCAGCAGTACCTCGAGCAGGCCCCAAAATTGCGCGATCCCGGCGTCAGCGCGCACACCACGCACCTGGCCCAGTTCATGACCAAAGAGCAGGCGGCACTGGAGGCGGTGCAGCTGTGGGTCGAGCTGGAACCGGATAACATCGAAGCCAACAACACCCTGTCCATCCTGCTGATCCGCCAGGGCCGCGCGCTCGAGGCCATGCCCCACATGGCGCTGCTGGCGAGCAAGGGCGAGCCGGTGAACTTCCCGGCGCTGCTGAGTGGCTTGCAGGAACTTGCGCCCGGGCAGCGCGACGCCCTGGTCAAGGGCATCGACCAACTGGCCGCGGACCATCCGGAGAATGCGCAGGTCCTGCTCACACAGGCCATGGTAATGGCCGAAGCGGAGGATTTTGACGCCGCGCTGGCGATGCTGCAGCGTGTATTCGAGCTCGAACCCGACCAGAGCCAGGCCGCATTGCTGGAGGCCAGGATACTGCTGGCGCAACAGGCCCCCGAGCCCTTTGCCCGCCTGCGGCAGCTGCTGGAGGAAAACCCGCAGGACAAACAGATTCGCCTGCAGTATGCCCGCCTGCTGACTGCTACCGATATGGCAGCGGCCCGGGAGCAATTCGAGCTGTTATCCGCCCAGTCGCCCCGGGACGGGGAGTTGCTGCTGTCACTGGCGTTGATCAGCCGGGAAACCGGCGACGACGAGGCGGCCAAGGCCTTCCTGCGCCAGTTGCTCGCGCTGGGACAGCATGTCGACGAGGCCCATTACTACCTCGGTCGCATCGCCGAAGACGAGGCTGACCTGCCCGCCGCCCTGTATCAATACGGGCAGGTGGAAGATGGCCGCGAGCTGCTTGTCGCCACCAGCCGTGCCGGCGCCATCCTGATCAGAGAGGGCCGCATCGACGAATACAGTGCCCGCTTCGAGAACCTGCGGCAGGAACATCCGGAACAGTCAGACCAGCTTTACGGCATCGAGGCCGACCTGTTGATCCGCGAAGGCAAACCGGATCTCGCCGCCCTGGTTCTGAAGGAAGCTCTGACGCAATTGCCCGACTCAAGCTCCCTGCGTTACGCCCGCGCCATGCTGGCGGAACAACAGGGAGACCTGGCCCTGATGGAGAGCGACCTGCGCGCCATAATCGCCCGTGAACCGGATAACACCACCGCGCTCAACGCGCTGGGTTATACCCTGGCGAACCGCACCCAGCGCTACGAGGAGGCTTACGCCCTGATTTCGCAGGCACACGCACTGCAACCGGGAGAGCCGGCGATTCTCGACAGCATGGGCTGGGTGTTGTATCGCATGAACCGCACCGACGAGGCGCTGGACTACCTGACCCGCGCCTACGCCGCCTTCCCGGACCCGGAAGTGGCTGCCCACCTGGGGGAGGTTCTGTGGGTCACCGGCGATACCGACAGTGCCCTGACCGTGTGGCAGGGAGCACTGCGCAAGGACCCCGGCAACGCAGTACTGGCGGAAACCCTGGAGCGCCTGCAGGTGACCACGCTGGAGCTAACAACCCCGGAGAACGGCGCGCCGCCCGGGGGTGAACTGGAGCTGACACCCTGACACCGATACCCGGCAGGCTGTCACTGACCGCTGCCCTGCTGGCGCTGCTTTTGGCGGCCTGCGCCGGCCAACAGCCCCTGCCCCCCGCCGGCAGCTGGGAGGAGCACAGCGCCGGCCTGCAGACGTTCACCCACTGGACCGCGGAAGGCAAGATCGCCCTGCGCAGCCCCGACCAGTCAGAATCGGCCTCCATGCGCTGGCAACAGGACGGTGCCGCCAGCCGCCTGAGTCTCAGCGGCCCGCTGGGCGTGGCGGCCACCAGCCTGTACAGCGACGGTCGATCGCTGGTCATCCGTCAGGGCGAGGACGTGACCACCTGGGACCTGGCGAGTGAAACACCGATTCTCGAGGAAAAGACGGGCTGGGACCTGCCGCTGCTGGCCCTCCCCTACTGGATCAAGGGAGTGCCCGCCCCCGGGCTCCCGGTACAGGGCTCAGAACAGGGCCCCGACCCCGCACTGCTGCAGGTCCTGCGCCAGGACGACTGGGTCATCCGCTACGAGGATTACGCCGTCTTCGGCCAGTTCACACTTCCCACTGCGCTGCGCCTCCAGCACCAGGATACTTCGCTGCGCCTGATCATTCGCAGCTGGCAGGCGACCCCCGACTGATGGCCTCCACCCTGACCCTGCTGTCACCCGCCAAGCTCAACCTGTTCCTGCACATTACCGGCCGGCGAGCGGACGGTTACCACCAGTTGCAGACCCTGTTCCAACTGCTGGACTGGGGTGACTGGCTGGGATTCACTCCCGATTACAGCGGGACAATCAACCTGGTCGCCCCGGGGCTGGATATCCCCCCGCAGGACAATCTCATCTACCGGGCGGCCAGCCTGCTGCAGCACCACTGCAAGCGCGCTATCGTGCCCGGAGTCCGTATCACGGTGGCAAAGCACATCCCCGCCGGCGGTGGCCTGGGAGGTGGCAGCTCCAACGCCGCTACCACCCTGCTGGCGCTGAACCACCTGTGGCAACTGGGACTCCCCGGGGAGGAGTTGCAGGCCCTGGGGGCGACACTGGGCGCCGATGTGCCGGTATTCGTCGGCGGTCGCACCGCCTGGGCCGAGGGCATTGGCGAGGTGCTCACCCCGGTGGATTTACCCGAGCGCTGGTACGCGATAATCACGCCGCCCTGCCATGTTTCCAC